>QHYO01000326.1:0-2492 GCA_003224135.1 Acidobacteriota bacterium
GCAAAGCACCTGCTGGATGCAGCGCGGGCAGCGACGCTTACGCGCGCGTAGCCGACAAGTTTTCTCTATTGTTCCTGGTAATTCCAGGTCAGCCCGCCATCCAGGAAGAATGTTGTTCCCGTCGCATAGTTTGATTCTTCAGAACCGAGGAACACGGCCATCGAGGCTACGTCGTCCGGCGTGCCTAGCCGTTTCAGCGGAATATTTTCCAGCAGCGCACTGAGTTTTGCGGGATCGTTCAATAAATTCTTGTTGATCGGCGTTTCAATCGCTCCGGGCGCGATTGAATTGATGGTGATGCCGAGAGGAGCGAGTTCAATCGAGAGATTTCTGGTCAGCATTTTCACGCCGCCCTTGCTGGCGCAGTACGAAGCAAAATGAGGGAAGGGAAGTTCCTCGTGGACGGAGCTGATGTTGATGATCTTTCCGCCTGCCTTTACCGCCATGCGATGCTTCACAAAGGCCTGCGTGATGAAAAACAGCCCTTTCAGGTTGACGTTGAGCACGGCGTCGAAATCCGCTTCCGTGGCATCCCAGAAGTCGGCGCGGCGCTCGAGTCCCGCGTTATTGACGAGGATGTCGATTTTCCCGAATTGAGCCGCGGTGTCCGCGACAAATTTCTGTCCGTCGTTGACGCTGCTGACGTCGTACTGAAATCCCGCGACCTTGCGCCCGGTATTTGCAATATTTGTCACCGCTTCGTCGGCGCCTGCCTTGTTTGACCGGTAGCAGAATGAGACGTCCGCTCCTTCTTCGGCAAATCGCTGCGCAATCGCCAGGCCTATGCCCTGGCTTCCACCGGTGATTGCCGCCACTTTTCCTGCAAGCCTGTTACCCATTTCGCCTCCCGCCACTTTCCCACTGTCAGATACGGGTACAGGCAAATAGTTGCACGAAAACTGTTATGTGGCGAGGAACAGGCCCGTGTGCCGGCGCGAATGTGTCGTGCGATTCGGCGGTACAGCAAAAGAGAACCGGTCTGAAGATGTGTCGTTTTAACGGGCGGCAGCAGCGTCGGCCCGGACGTCTGCCTGTGGCAGTTATGAATACTGTCTGGCGCTGATCACTTGGCGGCGATTAATGTGGATTGGCTGGCGACACATTTCCAGCTCTGATCATACTTGATCCACGTATCGGTGAATCGCTCGCGATGAACGTACGGCTTGCCTTTCTCCGTACCTTTGATGCGGAATATTCCGACGACCACGGCGGCGTTGCCGTAGACCTGTGCGTTAATTTGTTCGTTTACCGCCTGAGAGGGCTGGTATTCCGGAGCTTTGATACTGGCAAGAAATTCACTTTTTGATGAAACGCTCCCATCAATTTCTACGGCAATGAAAGTGCTCGCCAGCAGCATGTCCAGAGCTTTGGTGTCCTTGGCTTCGATGGCGTGATTCCAGGCAGTTTCCAGACCGAGAACGCGGCCGCCTTCGTCGCTTGCCGAATTTTGGGCAAACCCCGAGACCGATGCGAAAATCAGGAGCGCAACGACAGCTACGAGAAGTTTTTTCACGGATTCTTCCTCCGCCAGAAAAGACGTGTGTTTATCCAGGTTATTCTCAGAATAGAGCAGAGCGGCGCGTTCGAAACGAAAACGTGAGAAGAGTTTCGTGAGGTGCAATCGCGGACGGCAAGAAAACGATAGAACGAGATTTAAAAGAGAGATTTTTCGCAGGCCGACATTCGCTCCGCGATGGAAGAAAGAATCGGCCTGCTTGGCCCGAGAATGACAATCGGTTAGGTCAGATTTAGGCGATGGTGACTTCGGGACTCAGATAGACGTCTTGAATCGCGTTAAGCAGTTGCACACCTTCTTTCATTGGGCGCTGGAACGCTTTGCGGCCGGAAATCAGACCTGTGCCGCCAGCGCGTTTGTTGATGACCGCGGTCGTCACCGCTTCCTCGAAATCGTTCGCGCCGGACGCGCCGCCGCTGTTGATCAGTCCTGCTCGGCCCATGTAGCAGTTCACCACCTGATAGCGGCAGAGATCGATGGGGTGATCGCTAGAAAGTTCGGTGTAAATCCGCTTGTCGAATTTGCCGTAGCTCGAATCGCCCATGTTCAGAGCGGCATATCCGCCGTTATTTTCCGGCAGCTTCTGCTTGATGATGTCGGCTTCGATTGTTACGCCCAAGTGATTCGCTTGCCCTGTCAGGTCGGCCGAAAGGTGATAGTCCTTGTCCTTCTTGAATGCGTTGTTGCGGAGGTAGCACCACAGAACCGTGGCCAAGCCAAGTTCGTGCGCATGGGCAAACGCCTGGCTGATTTCGACAATCTGCCGCCCGCTCTGATCGGAGCCGAAATAAATCGTGGCGCCGACCGCGACCGCGCCCATGTCGTACGCCTGCTTGACGGTGCCAAAAAGAATTTGATCCGCTTTGTTGGGGAAGGTGAGCAGTTCGTTGTGATTGATCTTCACAAGGAAAGGAAGCTTGTGCGAGTACTTGCGCGCGACGGAGCCCAGCACGCCCAATGTGGACGCGACGGCGTT
>QHYO01000326.1:2526-15351 GCA_003224135.1 Acidobacteriota bacterium
AATATTCGGGATTTTTCGCAAAGCTTGCGCCTGCCGAATGCTCGATGCCCTGGTCCACTGGCAAAATCGAAAGATAACCGGTGCCGCTGAGCCGCCCGGTGTGGAACATGCGATGCAGGCTGGCCAGCACGCGCGGGTTGCGATCGGATACGGCCCAGATGCGGTCCAGAAAATCCGGACCGGGCAAGTGCAAGTGGTCTTTCGAAATCTTCGGGGACTTGAACCCGAGCAGGGAATCCGCCTTCGTTCCCAGGTAGGTTTGAATAGAGCTAGTTGTTGCAGTGGCCATTTGCTTACTTTCTCCTCGTCTTGAGACCGCAAAGCGGTCAGTTTCAGACATGACCGCTAAGCGATCAATTACTTCAGAATTCTTTTCGAGAGCATTGATCCCGCTGCTTCATCCACCAGCCACGATACGTTCCCGTTCGCCGGCTGAATCATTTGCGCAGGCAGTTGGTCCGGCTCGTGTGGGCCTTCGAGCACCGATTTCAACGCGCATGCTTTGTCGGCGCCAGTGATCATAAAGATCACGTTTGCCGCGTTGTTTGCCGCCGGAGTCGTCAGCGTCACCCGGTCAGCGCAAAGCTTGCCGACCCAATTGCTCGTCACGATTCGCCGCGTTTCGTTCAGAGCTTTCGTGCCCGGAAACAATGACAGCGTATGCCCTTCGCTGCCCATGCCGAGCAAAATCAAATCGAACCGCGGAAACGCGCCGGCTGGCAAACCAAATTCTCGCCGAATCACCTCTTCGTACTCTGCAGCCGCTTGCGCCGTATCAGGATACTCCCCTTTGATGCGATGAACCTGATCGGGACGCAACGGCACTTTGGAGAGCATTGCGTCCGTGGCCATCTGAAAATTGCTGTCAGCCTGGCCCGGTCCCACGTGCCGCTCGTCTCCAAAGAACACCTTTATTTTATCCCAGGGTAGGGAATTGCGCAGCGAAGGATGTTCAGCGAGCAGCGCGTATAGCACCTTGGGAGTCGAACCGCCAGACAGTGCTATGGTGAACGCCCCGCGCGCTGCGACCGCGTCACCGGCGATGCGCACGACGTCGGCAGCCGCGCGGCGCGCGATCTCCATCCCATTGGCAAACAATTCTACGGTTCGACTCGCCAGCAAAACACATCCTCGGCTCTAAACCCTCATGCCCTACGATACTGCGGCAGGGATTTTCGCGCCAAATTCTTCCGCCTCAATGTCACGCCACGCGCGGCCGTCTCGTTCCAGCAAATCGTCGACTTCCTTCGGGCCCCACGAACCTGCGGGATAATTTGGGAATCCACGCGCCGGCAGGGCTTTCCAGACGTCCAACAACGGTTGAATCACGCTCCACCCGGCTTCGACCATGTCCGCGCGCTGAAAGAGCGTGGCGTCGCCGACCATGCAATCGTAAAGCAGGCGCTCATAACCCGTGCTGTGCGACGTCCCAAAATCACGAGAGTAGTCGAAATCCATGTTCACAAGTCCGAGCTTCATCACCGAGCCAGGAATCTTCGCGCCAAAACGCAGAGAGATCCCCTCGTCCGGCTGGATGTGAATGACGAGCTGGTTTGTGCGCGGATCTTTGATCGGAGTCTTACGGAACAACATAAACGGCGCGCGGCGGAAGTGGATCGCAATTTCGGTTACACGCTTGGCCAGCCGTTTGCCGGTGCGAAGATAAAACGGCACATCGCCCCAACGCCAGTTATCGATTTTCAGCTTCAGCGCGACAAAAGTTTCCGTGTTGGAGTTGGGCGCGACATTCGGCTCGCTGCGATAGGCGGGAAAAGGTTGCCCGTCGATCACCCCTTCGCCGTACTGGCCGCGCACCATGTTCTGCAAAACTTCCTCCGGTGTCGGCATTTGAATCGCATGCAGGATTTCGGCTTGTTTGTCACGCACCGCGTCGGCTTCGAAAGAAATCGGCGGCTCCATGGCCGTCAGAGTCAGGAGTTGAAAAAGATGATTCGGCACCATGTCGCGCAGCGCGCCTGCCGTCTCGTAAAACGCTCCACGGTGTTCCACACCGACCGTTTCAGCCGCGGTGATCTGCACGTGGTCGATGTAGGTGCGGTTCCAGAGTGGTTCGATGATGCTGTTTGCGAACCGGAACACCATCACGTTCTGAACGGTTTCTTTACCGAGGTAGTGGTCGATACGGTAGATCTGCTTTTCGCTCAGGATCTCTTTCAGCTCTTTGTTCAGCTGAATCGCTGACTCTAGGTCGTGCCCAAAGGGCTTTTCGACGATCACGCGAGTCCAGTTTAGGTTTGTTTCCTGGGTGAGACCCGCTTCGCCGAGTTTCCTGACGATGGGCGAAAAAAACTTCGGCGCCACAGCAAGATAGTGGAAGCGGTTGCCCTGCGTGCTGTGATTTTTCTCAACAGCAATGATTTGATCTTTCAGCCGCTGGTAGGCGGCGGAATCGCCGAAATCGCCCTGGACGTAGTAAATTCTTTCGACGAACCACTTCCACAATTCATCGTTCAGCGATGAAGGCGCAAATTCCTTCATCTCCGCCGTTAGCTTGTCGCGAAACGCCTCCGTCGTCATCTGGTCAAAGGAAAAGCCGATGATCGCGAATTGCTGCGAGAGCAAACCCTCCTGCGCAAGATTCGCGAGAGCGGGAAGGAGTTTTCGTTTGGTCAGGTCACCGCTGGCGCCGAAAATCACCATGACGCAGGGTGAAGCTTTTTGCTGGACTTCATTGGGGTGCAGGGTCGGCATTCGGTTTTCCCAAGGAGAATTCGCCGCGGCATGGCCGCAAACGTTTAGTGGCCTGATTTCTTCTCGACGTGCCCGCCAAACTGGAAGCGCATCGCGGAGAGAATTTTGCCGGCAAAATCATCTTCACCGCGCGAGGTGAAACGCTGATAGAGAGATGCGCTGAGCACAGGAGCTGGCGTGGTGGATTCGATCGCTGCGAGAATTGTCCAGCGTCCTTCGCCGGAATCCGAAACTCTGCCGGAGAAACGCTCAAGCGCGGGTTGTTCGAGAAAAGAAATAGCAGTTAAGTCGAGAAGCCACGACGCCACAACGCTTCCGCGCCGCCAGACTTCCGCCACATCTGCGAGATTGAAATCGTATTGATAATGTTCAGGCTCACGTAGTGGCGTGGTTTCGGCGTCCGTCTCGCGATGCTGTTTGCCGACGTTGGCATGCTTCAAAATATTGAAGCCCTCCGCGTACGCGGCCATCAATCCGTATTCGATGCCATTGTGAATCATCTTCACAAAGTGACCCGCACCGTTTGGACCGCAATGCAAATATCCTTCTTCGGCGGTTCCTGTGGCTTTTTCGCGTCCCGGCGTGCGCTCGATAGAGCCGCGTCCCGGCGCTAACGTCTTGAAAATTGGATCGAGACGCTTCACGACTTCGTTTTCCCCGCCGATCATCTGGCAATAGCCGCGGTCGAGTCCCCACACGCCGCCGCTGGTGCCGACATCGACGTAGTGAAGGCCCTTCGCCTGAAGCTCCTTCGCGCGGCGAATGTCGTCAATGTAGTAGGAGTTGCCCCCGTCAATTAGAATGTCGCCAGACTCGAGTTTCGGCACGAGTTCATGGATCATTCGATCGACTACTCCGGCCGGCACCATCAGCCAGATCGCGCGTGGCTTCTGCAATTTCTGCACGAAGTCGTCGAGAGAGTTCGTGCCCGTTGCACCTTCGCCGGAAAGTTGCTTCACGCTTTCCGGGCTGCGGTCATACACGACACAAGTGTGGCCATTTTTCTGAAGGCGCCGCACCATATTGGCACCCATACGCCCCAGACCGATCATTCCCAGTTGCATTCCGTCTGCTCCCCTGAATCAAATTGTAAAAAGAAATCCCGGCGCAGCGAAAAATCGACTACAAGGCCTGCGTTACGGCTTTTGCGAGCGCATTCAAGCCTGACTTCAGATTTTTTCCCAGGTGCACGCGCAGCGCACGGCGCCCGCGTTCGGCCAGTACCGCGAAGTCTCCGCGCGCTTGCGCTGCTTTGACGACGCCGAAAGTATATTTCTGGCCCGGCACCGCGAGATCGGATCGCGGGCCGAAGCCGAGGCAAGTGGCGACTCTCTTCAGATCGCGCACGGAGTGCCGGATAGCCTGCAGCGCCTTTTCGTTTTCAGCGCTCATTGGAATGTAGCCAAGAACGGCAAAGTAGTCGCCGACGCCAATTCGCGAAAGATGCGACTTCAGAACGTCAGCTAAAGTGTTTCCGCCGGAAAGTGCGGCGGTATTTTTCTCGTCGGCAAAAAGTCTGCCATCTTTCGAAGTGAAGAACGGCGATTCCGCGGGCAGGCTTCCCGTGGATTCATACTGGCTGGTCAGTTTTTTCGTTTCGATTTTGCTGGCCTCGACGTCAGGCTGGTTGAATGCATTGATGCCGATGATCGAGCCTGCGACGGCGGTCGCGATTTCCCAGCGGAAAAATTCCTGGCCGAGCGTGTATACATTCGGCAACGTGATTCGAATAACGGGATGACCGGCCTTTTCGAGCGCCGCAACGGCCGCATCCTGCGCCTTATTTGTTTTGTTCGCGAGCTGAAGATACGCGAAAACGCGGTCGCTTCCGTACGTTTCGGGCTTAGCGAGTTTCTCGCGGTCCACAGGAATAATTCCTTTGCCAATTTTGCCCGTCGATTCGGCAATCAGTTGTTCAAGCCATGCGCCGAGATCAAAAATTCCGGGCGAAGTGATGATGGTAATTTTGTCGCGGCCGTGATTCGCCGCTACGCCGAGAATTGTCCCAAGGATCACGCCCGGATTTGCGTCTGCTGCGGAATTCGCGCCGCATGCCTTCACCATTTCGTGCGTGCTTTTCAGGAACTTGCCAACATCCAAACCCATCGCGGCGGCGGGAACCATACCGAAATTCGAAAGTGCGGAGTAGCGTCCACCGATGCTCGGAACACCCGCAAAAATCTTCCAGAACTTGTCGGTCTCCGCAACTTGCTGCATTTTGGAGCCTGGGTCGGTCACTGCGATGAAGCGGCTGCCAACAAGCTTTTCGCCGACGGCTTTCTTCACGCGCTCGAAGAAATATTGCTTGAAAATATTCGGCTCAAGCGTGCTGCCCGATTTGCTGGACACGATGCATAGAGTCTTTTTGAGATCGAGCTTCTGCTCGATTGCTTTGATTTGCACCGGATCCGTCGAGTCCAGCACATGAAGTTCGGGAAAACCGGCCACCTTTCCGAACGTCATGCGCAGCACTTCGGGACACAGACTTGATCCGCCCATGCCCAGCAGCAGAACGTGCTTGAACTTCGCCTTTTTTACTTCTGCGGAAAATCGTTTCAAGATGTCGAGGTTTGCAGGCTGCTCGTCCGTGATCGTCAACCAGCCAAGCCAGTTACTCTCGTCCGTGTTGCTCCACAGGGAGGCATCTTTCTGCCACAGCCGCGCGACTTTGTTGTTTTTCCCCCAGTCGTCCAGCGAAGCGTCGACCGCAGCTTTCAATTCTTTCGGCAGTTTGTGGGCCAGGCGGTTTACGCTCACTCACGCACCCCGGCATGCTTCTCGACGGCTGCGATCAATTGTTTAAAGGCGTCCGCAAAGAGCTTCACGCCGTCCACCACAAGTTTTTCGGTGACTTCCTTCATCGAAATCCCCGCGGCCTCGAGGTCCGTCATCGTCTTGTTCGCGCCTTCCACGTTTTCCGTCAGGCTGTCGCGCAATTTTCCGTGGTCCCGGAACGCGTCAAAGGTCGCCGGAGGAATTGTATCTACCGTGTCCGCACCGATCAGTTCTTCGACATAGAGCACGTCGCGATACTTTGGATTCTTGGTGCTCGTGCTCGCCCACAATAGCCGCTGCGTTTGCGCGCCTTTGCTTGCCAGAGCTTTCCACCGCGGTCCGCCGGCGAGTTCTTGATACTTGGCGTAGGTCCTGCGCGCGTTCGCGATCGCCACTTTGCCTTGCACGCTGCTGAGCAGTTCTTTCTTCTTGGCGTCGGTTTCCGTCTTCAACCTCGCATCGATTTGCCCGTCGATCAGCGTATCGATGCGGCTCACGAAGAAGCTTGCCACGCTCGCGATCTTGCTCACGTCTTGACCTTTCGCCATGCGCGCTTCGAGAGCAGCGATGTACGCTTCGGCCACCTGCTCGTACGCGGACTGCGCGAACAGCAGCGTGATATTGATGTTGATGCCGTCTTCCAGGAGTTGCCGAATCGCGGGAATACCTTCCTTTGTCGCCGGCACTTTCACCATCAAGTTTTCGCGGTTCACGGTTTTCCAAAGCCGCCGCGCTTCCTCGAGCGTGCCCTGCGTGTCGTTTGCGAGCGTCGGCGACACTTCCAGACTGACGAAGCCGTCGCGCCTTTTCGTCTCGTCGTAGACACTGCGAAAAATATCCGTTGCCGTTTGCACGTCCCGAATCGCGATCCGTTCGTAAAGCCCCTTCGCATTCAGTGTTTTCGCTTCGGGCGCATTCAACAGATCGGCGTAGTCGTCGCTTCCCGTGATGGCCTTTTCAAAAATCGTCGGGTTGGAAGTCATGCCCCGCAGCCCGTCATTCGCGATCATCTTTTTCAGATCGCCGTTCAGCAGGATATTTCGCCGGATGTAATCGAGCCACGGAGACTGTCCGTAGGCGAGCAATCCCTTGAGTGGATTCCCACCTTGTACCGCGCTTGCGTTTGGCAGGGTTGTTGTCGTTGTCATGATATTTCTCCTCAAATTCCGTTGTGGCCGGTACCGCTATTTCTATTGTACGCCCGCGTCGACGACCGGACGTTACACCTGCGTAAAACCGATTCACTGACAATATTTTTAAAGGAATTCTTACAGGACCCGTTTCTGCTCCAGAACTGCAATCTTCGCTAACCGCCGCTTATGCCGCTCTTCATTCGTAAATTGCGCTCCCAAAAACGCTTTTACAAGGTCTTCGGCGAGCTTTACTCCAATGATTCGCGAGCCAAGCACCAGCACGTTCATATCATCGTGCTCGACGCCCTGATGCGCCGAATACGTATCGTGGCAAACCGCCGCGCGTATTCCCAGAAGCTTGTTCGCGGCAACACTCGCTCCAACTCCGCTCCCGCAGATCAAAACGCCACGCTCCGCTCTTCCATCGAGCACCGCCCGGCCCACCGCTTCCGCAAAATCCGGATAGTCCGATGGATTTTCGTTGAATGCGCCAACATCGAGCACGGCGTTACCCAGCCCGCGTAGCACGTCTCCCATCGCATTCTTCAATGCGAACCCAGCGTGGTCCGACCCAATCACGATTTTCATCACCGGTTCACTTTCCGCCCGCTTCTTTTGCCGCCGCAACCACACTCTCTACGGTGAAGCCGAATCTTTTCAGCACGTCCTTCAACGGGGCCGACGCTCCGAACGTCCGCATGCCGATTATTTTTCCCTTTGCTCCGGCGTAACGCTCCCAGCCAAACGTCGAAGCCATTTCAACCGTGACGCGAGCCGTGACTGCGGCCGGCAAAACGCTTTCTTTGTACGCTTGGTCCTGCCGTTCGAACAGCTCCCACGACGGAATGCTCACAACTCTTGCCTTCACGCCATCTGCTGCAAGCTTTTCCTGCGCCGCCACGCACAGCGCCAGTTCCGTGCCCGTTCCGATCAAAATCAGGTCCGGCTTTCCCCCCGGCGCATCGCTCAAAACGTAAGCGCCCTTGGCTACGCCCGCTGCCGGAGCGAATTTCGTCCGGTCAAAGGTGGGCATGGCTTGTCGCGAGAGCACCAAGGCCGTGGGCCCGTGCGTGTGCGTTATGGCCAGCTTCCATGCCTCTGCAACTTCATTCGCATCGCCGGGCCGCAGCACCAAAATATTTGGCATTGCACGCAATGCCGCCAATTGTTCAATTGGCTGGTGCGTGGGGCCATCTTCTCCCAGTCCGATCGAGTCGTGGGTGAACACGTAAATCACCGGAACTTCCATCAGCGCAGCCAAGCGCACCGCCGGCTTGACGTAATCACTGAAATTGAAGAACGTTCCGCCGAACGGCCGCAGCTTGCTCAGTGCCATGCCGCTCATGGCCGCGCCCATCGCGTGTTCGCGGACACCGTAATGCAGATTCCGTCCTTTGTACTCTCCAGGCAAGAAATCGCCCGCGCCCGGAAACTCCAGATTCGTCTTGTTCGATTTCGCCAGATCCGCTGAACCGCCAACCAGCCAAGGAATATTTTTCGCCAGCGCGTTCACCGTCTTGCCAGAACTCTCGCGCGACGCCATACCCTTTGCGTCCGCCGGAAACGTCGGCAAATTATTATCCCAGCCATCGGGCAACTCACGCTTTTGCATCAATTCCAGCTGCTTCGCAAGGTCGGGAAACTGCTTCGAATAGTCACCCCACATCTTTACCCACTGTGCGTGGGCCTCGCCCCCGCGCTTCCCGATACCGTCCTTGAAGTGCTGATAAACGCCGTCCGGCACAAAAAACTTTGCATCTTCCGGCCAGTCATAAAACTTCTTTACCAATTTGACTTCCGCTTCCCCCAAGGGTTCCCCGTGCGCTTCATACGAGTCCTGTTTGTGCGGCGAACCGTAACCGATGTGGCTGTCCACAACGATCAACGTCGGCTTGTCCGTCGTCTTCAAAAACGTTTCGTATGCCCGCGCCAGGATCGCCAGATCATTCGCGTCCGCAACGCGAGTCACGTTCCAGCCGTAGCCGACAAATCGCGTCATGACATCTTCGCTGAACGACCACGAAGCCGGCCCGTCCAACGTCACCCGGTTGTTGTCGTAAATCCAGCACAGGTTGGAAAGCCTCAAGTGTCCCGCGAGAGAAGCCGCTTCCGCTGCAACGCCTTCCATCAAGTCGCCGTCGCCGCATACTGCATATGTCCTGAAATCGAAAATTTCAAAACCTGGCTTGTTGAAATTTGCCGCGAGCCACTTGCTGGCAATCGCCATTCCGACGCTGTTCCCCGCACCCTGGCCCAGCGGGCCTGTGGTCGTCTCGACACCTGATGTGATGTGCGACTCTGGATGCCCCGGCGTTTTGCTGTCCAGTTGCCGGAATCGTTTGATCTCGTCCATCGAAATCGCAGGCTCGTTCAGCACTTCGCCTTCCGCCGTCGCGGCCCTGACGCCCGTCAAGTGCAGTGTAGTGTACAGCAGCATCGAAGCATGGCCAGCGGATAGCACAAAACTATCGCGGTTCGCCCACACCGGGTTCGCCGGGTCATACCGCAAATATTTTTGCCAAAGTTCGTACACCACAGGAGCCAGGCCCATCGGCGCACCCGGGTGTCCGGAATTTGCCTGCTGCACTCCATCAATCGAAAGCGTTCGAATTGTATTGACGCACAACTGGTCGATGTTCTGCTGGCTCACAACCGCGCTCTGCTGGCTCACATTAGCTCCTGTGCGGGTAGGAGGGCTCCCGCAGGAAAGTCAGGATTTAGATGCACCGGGGAGACGCACCGGGTAGGGAAATTCTACGTCAACTTGCCTTTGAATGCAGAATTGTCCTCAAAGCGGCGTCTGTTTGCAGCCGTAACCTCTTATGAATCGACCTTAGTATCGATGGTGATTCGTTCGGCCCATGGATCGGGCGATGCCGAACCGTCACGATTCCGCGACGATTCAGATGGCGGCGGTAGAGCAGAGCTGGTTCCGTTGCCGGTGCTCGATGCTTCCACAGCGGGCGCCAATGGCACAGGAGCCGCTTCGGCAGGCGTGGCTGCCTTTTCCAGTGGCGGCGCAATATCTCGCGGATCAACTGGAAAAAATTGCGCATGCTGCTCCGCCCATTTCGCCGCCAGTCCATTCAAGGGACTTTTTGTGTTGTATTCCTGATACGCGATCATCCGTCCGATGCGGATGATCAGGTCGTCTAATCCTTCCGAAGCCGCCCAGAAATCGCCGATACACACCGTCGAATCATCGAAATTCGGATGGAACACCGGCGTCAGCATGCGGCACTGCGGCGCACGCCGCGGATAACCAAGCGAAAGATTCACTTCCAGGTAATGCTGCGCGCGTTCCTGAATCTCACCCGTCGGCGAAACGAACAATCCCTTAATGTTGTAGACAAACCGGTAGACCTCCGGCGGCATTCCAGCCGTGCCGGTAATTTGGATCAGCGGCCAGCCCACAAACTTCTGCATCAGCTGATCATGATCCAGTTTCAGTCGTCGAATGCGCGGCGAAAGCATGACTCGGTTCAGTACTCCTCAAAAAATCGTTAATGCCAAATCTCTTGCTACGCCAAAGAGCAAGACGCCGACAAGCACAGCTCTCCATGACCACTGCGGGACTTGCGGCCACTCGACACGATTGTCTAGCACCGCCGCCCAGTACATCGTTCCAAAATACCAGAGCAGCATGGGCAGCAGTAATGTTACTGCCGCATTGAAATGCAATGCCGCCGCCACGTGTCCATGCAGCAGCTCCGCGATCGCGCGCGTCGCGCCGCAACCCGGACAGTAATGACCTGTCAACGCGTAAAACGGGCAGCGCGGATAAAATGGGTACTCCTGCGGAGAAAATCGCAATAGCATCGAGGCACCTGCCAGGCCAGCCGCCGCAATGCAATTCGCCGCTGCGCGCGCAGAAATCATCGTGGATAGCCCGCCATTTGCCGCTGCTTCATCTCATTGATCCGCGTGAAGTGGTATTGGAAATAATAAATGCTGAAGAAAAATGTCATCACGCCGTTCAAGGACAGACCGATGGGCTCAGCTGAATTGAAATGATCTTCGATGGAGCTTCGCATGTTGAATGCGGCTACCAGCCACATGATTCCACCGCCCAGCCGAAAGAGCAGGAACACCGGTTCGCGCGCCGCCCCTGGTTGTCCCTGAACACCTACCATGAACGCGCCTCCAATCGTCAGCACAAACAATCCCACGGCTATCCCGTAATAGAGCAACGCTTTGCTCTCCGGCTGCACTTTTTTTACCCACGCAGCTTGAATGAACGCCCATACCCAGCCGAAGATTCCACAGGTCAACACGCCAAGCAAAATCAAAATTCCCCAATGCAGCGACGGGGGCGGTGGATACTGCGACACGGCCGGCGCGGCGTAGCCCGCTGGAGCTCCGTAGGCAGCAGGCGCTCCGTAAACCGTTCCCGCCGCAGGTTGCGGAGCGGCGGCCGGCACTGGAATGTTTCCGATTACCTGCGAAACCGGAACCCAATCCGTCAGCCCTTCGCTGCGGCAGAGATCCGTCAGCAGCACGTTTCCCGAGGCGACATACTTCTGTAGATCGGCCAGCGAATACGGCCCGTATTCCTTGTCGTCGCGTTTAATGAAGTAGTTCATTCCGTCGCTCCTGTTTCGCAACTCGCACTACACGAATTGCGTTCCGTCTGCGTCCTGATTGACCACGCAAATCTCAATAATCGCCCACACCAAGCTCGCAAGGGCCCCATAAAAACATGTCAGTAGCGTCACGCAAAGCTGAATCGTTCCCCTTTTCACGTACCCGGCGTAAAAATTGTGTACGCCGAAAGCGCCCAGAAAAATTCCCAGCAGCACAAAGACTACCCGGGATTTTGGCTGCGGCGGCGGATAATAGTGCGCCAACGAATTCGGTACCTGCTCAACTCGTAGTCCCGGCCCGCTTTGTGGCGGCGGAGCGACTCCCGTTCCAGCGATGGGAGGCGGGGGTGGCGGCGGCTGCTGCGCAGGGCTCGCTTCCGGAGCCCCGTGCGGGCCGGGCTGTTCTGCGGCTAACACAGGTGCGCGAAATGTTGTGTATCCCGACCCCAGGGAAAATCCCGGCCGCACAACAGGTGCCGGCGCCTGCCGCGTCACCACATTTCCCATCAAGTCCGTTCCGCTCACTGTCACTTTCGCTTCGTCGGACGGTGCATTTGCGCAGCCGAACACCGTGCAGCCGCCATTCTCCGCGAAACAATCCGCATGATGGGGGGTGCCGCAGCCTGGGCAATCCTTCCGTTCGCCCTCGGCTTCGCCTACCTCGGTCCGGCAATAGGGGCAGACCGGATTCAATTCCGCTGCCTTTCTTGATAGCGGAACGCGTAGCGCCCAATCTGCACTACTGCTCCCGTCATCAGCACCTGCTGCCGCACTGGCTGGCCATTCACATATGTATCGCCAATCGCGCGCAGCATGATTCGCGAACCTGCCAGCTCAACAATTGCGTGTTCCTTCGCGATGTTGCTGTCCTTGAATAGATAAATGTCGCATTTCTGGTCGCTGCCCACGATCGTGCGCGGCTTGTACAAGATAAATTGTTTGCCGGCTAGCGGACCTGCCGTGACGTAGAGCCAACGGTCTTTCAGCGCGCTTTCAACCAATCCCATCGCGACCCCTGTCGCGAGTCCCAGCAGGGCAAATCCGACCCCGCGGCTTGGCGCTCCGCCCTTGGTCGCCAACGCAATCGGATCAAACAGCATTCCGCCCAACCCCGCTCCGATCACTCCACCCAGGATTCCGTAATACGCTTTCTTGGCCGACATGCCGACAATTCCGTAGGTCGCCCCCGCAGCCACGCCAAGCACCATCCATGCGACTCCCCGCGCGATCCAAAACGCAGGATTGCGTGCCGTCTGCACTCCCATTTCCGCAACAATTCCCGTCGTGATCACGAACACGAGTCCCGCGCCAAAACTGATCACGACACCGAGAATCACTCCCAAGGGAATGGCCAGCCCGCCGCGGATCAACGCTTTTTTCGGTGACCGCTCGACAATGCTCTCCGAAATCGCAAATGCCACGCACTGCAGCGTCACCACCAACGCTGTCAATGCAAAGCTCTGCCATACCCGGCGGTCTGGACCGTCGATGAACCACGGCTCGCAAATCGCCCATCCGAGCGTCGCGCCTACCAATCCCGCGGCGCCCAGGTAAAACCAGCCTTGAAGCAGAAAGCTGCCTTTTTCTTCCGCAACCTGCGCTTGCGGGTCCGACGCTTCGTT
>QHYO01000333.1 GCA_003224135.1 Acidobacteriota bacterium
TGCGTGAATCGGCAGAAAAAGAACTTCTCCTCTGGGAACTTCTCAAGCCACTCCCGCGCTCTTTCGGAATGAATATGTCGACCCCACAGCAGCGCCAGCCAAACATTGGCGTCAAGGAAATTCAATGTGTTCATACATCTGTTCGTTGGTCAAATCGACTTTCGGCCCATCTGACGCGATGAGGGGAAACTTGACCCTCTTGGAACGCGGACGCTTGCCCTCGATGAGAGTGACCCGCACGCCCAAAAGGATCAATTCGCGGATCGACCGTCCTTGCGCGGCAGCCTGCTCCTTGAGCTTCCGGTAGAGCGAAGCGGGGATATCGACGGTCGTCCGAATGGCTTGCTCATTCATACACCGATTCTCCCATGAATGCCATAAATATGGAACACCACTTTTAGCGTCCTTTCGCGGGGATTCATCAGCGCAAGAAAAACCGAAAGGGAAAAGCAAGACTGTCGTCTCGACGGTGAATTTTCTCCGATGCGATTCCTCATAAGTCCGGCACATCAAGGATCAGCCATTATGGTTCCTAAGTCTCGCATACACGGGAAGCGCGTGGAAGTAGAGCCTGCCGCATAAAACGTTCGAGGGTTCTCCTTATCGGGAACACCTCGGCCTCCATCAGCACTGCCTTTCTCATCGGAGAAGAATCTCGTTTCATTCGTCGTGTCATCCTACGCAGCGATTCGTTGCTGTTCCGTTTCCACCTTGACGCCAATGGCCCAGACAAAACCCAACAGCTCTCTCCCGACCGCGGTGACGATCTGGGGTTTGTTTTTACCGCGTGCGAGGAATTTTCGGTAGCGCAGATGCAGTCGGTTTTGTGCTTTCCAGGCGATTTCTTTGACTTCGGGGCTCAGACCAACTTGGCGTTTGAGGAGATAGCCACCCAGCCACGCGCGGAACTGATAGGCCCAGGCGGCTTCCACAATGACCCGGCGAAGATGCGCGTTGCCGGTTTTCGTAATGCTGCCCTGGCGTCGTGCGGAACCACTGGAATATTCACTGGGAACCAGGCCACTGTAGGCCATGAGCTCCCTGGGAGTGCGAAAACGAGAGATCTTACCGAGCTCGGCGACGATGCTCACCGCCGCGATCTCTGCGACGCCACGAAGGGCTTGGAGAGCGGCGATGACGGCACGCATTCGGGGAGGTGCCAACCGTGCCGCCTCTTGAATAGCACCATCCAAACGTTCCAGGCGCATGGCTACATGCTCAACCTCGTGAACATAGTCGGTAAGAGCAGCCTCCTGAGCAGGCTGCGCAAAGTGGACCTTGGTCTTGATCCACTCCAGGTGCGGTTTCGACCACGCGGTCTTCAGATGCTCAGGACGTTGCCAGCCACTGCGCAACAGAAACTTGCCAAGGCGATGACGAGCACGCAGTTGATCTCTCTTAGCCGCCTCACGAGCTCGCACCAGGTCGCGAAGAGCTTCGTGGGCGGCATCAGGAACCCACACCGGCGTAAGGTCTCCCGCCCGGTAGCTGCGCGCCAGTTTGATGGCGTCGCGCCGATCGGTTTTCACTCGGTCGCCCGCTTTCACGGGTACCAGAGTCGGTGCGATTACTTCGCAGCGGACACCAAGAGCGGTCAGCTGCCAATACAACACATACCCTGTGGGTCCGGCTTCGTAGCAGACGCGCAGTTGCTCGGCAGGACCGAGCTTGTGCATCAACTTCCGAATCGCCTCAGAACGGTTCGTAATGATACCGAAGGAGCGAACTTCCCCGCTGGGTTCAGCGACGGCTACTGCGATGCTGTCCGCATGGACATCGAGACCGACAAATCGTATTTTACTCATGAGACCGACTCTCCTTTCTTCGTCTGTGGCTCTGTGCTGCTAACGCAGCGTAACCCACGTATACGCGAAACTGGGGGTCGGTCTTTTTACTTTGAATCGAGCATGGACCGACCGGTACAGAATCCGTTCGGCCATGATGACTAGCGAAACCCATCGGCCGGACGGCGCTTGTTCAAGCAGGCGCCCTCCGCGGCAGATCCTCAAGAGCACGGCGAGACACTGAGCATCGGTGAGTTCGCGAACGGTCGCGAGAATGGGTTTTCTTCTTGGCGAGTTTCGAAGCGCGGTAACGTCGCGCTCCGGCGACAAGTTCATAGAATCCCGATTCACCAGCCGACAACGGACGCACGAGAACGGGCTGAAGGACACCGTGCAATCGGATGTTGTCCGCCTTATGTTCCTGATTCGGTTTTGTGCCCAAGTCCTGGAAAGCCGTTGGTGATTCGATGAGTTGGATTATGACAACTCGGTTTCCCAGCGAGCTCGTTGCCTACGGGAGACTGAGAGGTGAAGAATCCTTGGCGTCGAAAGGATCCTCGCCTTTGGACGCGACGGATGAGTTTCTTTAATCCCGCTGTGCGAATGGCGATGAGGACGCGCTAACTGTTTTGTTTCGCCGGCGACTGAACGCATACGGTCTGACGATGAGACAAGGTGTTCTTTCTGTATTTTCGTTTTCAACCGTTATTTGACGTCATTAATTTTCTGATTGGCTACACGGCGGGTACGCGGGAGTTCTCGTCCGATACCGATCAGCTTCCATGCCCTATGCGAGGCTCCTCGCGGCGCCTGATCGAACTGCTCGGCTCGCTATCGTTGATCCTGGGTTTTTCGCGCGCGAATCGCGGCTGCGATCAGGTTTGTATACATGATTCCGGTCACGTTCGCCTTCCAGATGGCCAAAAATTTCGAAAAGAATCTGGGCATTATGGGTGGACTGCTGATGATCGCGGCCTACGGTTCAAGCATCGATTCGTTAGGCGATCGGGTGTAGCGCCCCTGTAGCGCACGGCAGAGTCCGCGGAGCCCTGTGGCTTTTCCCGTGACTAGCCGCGATCCAAAGCCGGTGCAGAATAGTAGTCCTTTATATTGCTCCTAACGTGCCGACTCCCGTAACAGTTCCACCAGATGCTCCTTCCACAACGCCGCATGGGTATGCGTCCCATGACCAAACGTCTGCTCGCTCGCCGGAATCAAAATGAAATGCCCATTCTTCAATCGCTTCACTTCGCGCTCGGCAATTCCCAGCTCCGGCGGATTGATAAAGTCATCGCCCGAATTGATCCACATCACCGGCGCTTTAATCTTTTCGAGTTGCGGAGACGGATCGTAGTTCCGCGATGCGTTCACCTGGTAGAGGAAATCGTTGGCATCTAGCCCGCTGGTACGATCGTGAAAATATTTGTCCAGGTATTTGTCGGCGTCGTCGCGCGTCGGCATGCTCTTTTGCATCGGCAGCGGAGCACTTCCGGCGATGAGAAGAAAGTCGAGCGCGATGCGAAGGCCCTGTGGAGGCTCCGTTGTGTAGTCGCCGCCTCTCCACTCAGGATCGTTTCGAATCCCATCTATCACCATCTTGCGCCAAACCCGGTTTCGTCCAGCAATCTGCACTGGCAGACACGCCATCGGCATCAGCGCATCCATAAAATCCGGATACGTCTCGCCCCATACAAACGAATGCATGCAACCCATCGACGTTCCGAAAATGAGCCGCAGGTGGTTCACGCCGAGACCGTCGTTGAGCAGCTTGTAGTGGAGCGCAACCATGTCGTCGTAGTCGTACTGTGGAAAATGCGCGTGCAGGCCATCGCTCGGCTTCGACGATTGCCCGTGGCCAACTCCGTCCGGCAAAACAATAAAGTAGCGCGTTGCGTCTAGGAGTTGTCCGGGACCAAATAGTTCGCCCGCAAAATACGGTGCCAGAAATTGATGGCCGCTGCCGCCCGTGCCATGCAAGATCAGC
>QHYO01000327.1 GCA_003224135.1 Acidobacteriota bacterium
CCCGCACCCTTTGTTTTCCCCGGTTCAAGCCTTCACGACGAACTCCAATTGTTGGTCAAAGCGGGCCTCACGCCGCTCCAGGCAGTCCAATCCGCGACACGAAGTCCCGCCGAATTTCTTCACGCCACAAAAGGTTCGGGGACAATCGAACAAGGAAAGTTCGCCGATTTAGTGTTGCTCGACGCAAATCCGCTCGAGGACATCGGCAACACGCGCAAAATCCGCGCAGTCATCCTGGGCGGCAAATTCCTCGACCGCGCAGCTCTCGACAATCTCCTCGCCGATGAAAAATCCTTCGCTTCTGCAAACTAGGCCGAGACCTCTCACAAGCCATAATTTAGGAGCGCCGCAAATCCAGCAGGATCTGAAGTTTAGAATTTGCACGGAATGTGGGAGGCATCCTTCGCTTGCCGCCAAAAAAAGACCAGCCCAGTGTCATCTCTAAACCACCGGCACCGCTGTCTTCCGCGCCGGATTAAAAAACGGCAAAGGCACAACCTTCGCCGACACCGTATGCCTCACCGCCTCCACCGTCATTTCCATTTGCAGCAAAGTCCCCGTTGCCGAGTGTTCGCGGCCAACCGTCGCCAGTGCAATCATCTTCTTCAGTGTCGGCGACCACGTCGTGGACGTCGCTTTTCCCACGTGGCGCCCTCCGCGATACACCGGCACCGCCACGCGCGATGCCATGCTCGGCACCTCCGGTGCCATCCCAATTTCTTCGTACAGCGCCTCCACTTCGTTCCAGTCAATCTCGATTCCCACCAACATCCTCGCTGGTCCGCCCTTTTTTATTTCCGCCGCCAGCGCGGCGCGCCCCACAAAGTTTTCCTTCTTCAGGTCCACTAGCTTTGCCAACCCGATCTCTCCTGGTGAATATTTCTGCGAAGCAATCAGCGCCTTCTTGCTCGACGTATAGTCCACCTCAATCAAAATCAGTCCCGCCTCGATCCGCGCAATGTCCAGCGCAATCATGCCAGCCGGATGAATATCGAACGGCTTGCCTTTCTTTACCAGCTCATCCCACACCTTTACTGCATCAATCCACGGCACCCAAATCTCGTAACCAAGATCACCCGTGTACCCCGTGCGCGAAATATCCACCGGTACGCCCGCTATCTTTCCGTGCGTCACCCGAAAATACTTCAGGTTCGCGATATTCGCTTCCGCCGCAACGGTCAGCAATTTGCCGGAAGTCGGCCCCTGCAGCGCCAGAGCTGCAACCTTCTCCGAAATGTCTTCAATCCGAACATCCAGCCCAAGCGCATTTTGCTGGAACCACCGCAAACTCGGGTCGGCCGCAGTCCACCGGTAGTCATTCTCACCGAGCCGTGTGATCGTCCCGTCGTCGACCACCTTGCCTTCGCCGTCACACCAGCAGCAGTAAATCACCTGGTCCACCGCCACCTTATTAATGTCGCGAGAAATCACCCGGTTCACCAGTTTCGTCGCATCCCGCCCGGAGACTCGGTATTTGAACAGCGGAGATATATCGATCAGCGCGGCCGAGTTTCGTATCGCGTTGTACTCATGCTCGTGGTGCACTTCGTACACGCTCACCGTATAGTAGCCGGACCACTCCCGGTAGTTCAGGCTCTCGCACAAAGCAAGCGTTCG
The DNA here is from genome assembly GCA_003224135.1 of Acidobacteriota bacterium. Lineage (GTDB taxonomy): Bacteria > Acidobacteriota > Terriglobia > Acidiferrales > UBA7541 > Acidiferrum. The sequence continues at coordinate 1,618 of QHYO01000327.1, forward strand.
TTCATGAAACGGTGTACCTACAGGCAAGGCATCTCCTCCAAATCCCAACTCAACCGCGGCACCACTCGTCATTCCCAGCGAAGCGAGGGATCTCTCCGCTCTTGTTTTCGCGATCCAAACTGGATTCTGTTACATCCGCATTACCAAGTTTGTTGATCGCGGGTGACGCTGCCGATTATAGGGAACTCCACCAAAGCACGTAAAGCCACCCACTGAGCCGCTAAGACTTCCCACTGAGACCAAGGGCCACCGAGCAGGGGTCAAACGAAAAATGCGCATTTCGCCAATACCCCGCGTGATCTTTGTGCCTCCTAGAGCGTTCTCCGCCTTATGTGTTTTCCTTCCTGAGCCGTTTGTGTCTCCTTCTTTTTTTCTCCCTGACTCTGTGTCTCGGCCGCAGATTAGATTCTGACGTACCCTTACGCTTGACGGGCGACGGGTCGCCGGTACATCCTCAACTTCCCGTACCTCCTCGACGTCTACCTTGATCTTTCTTTCTGGAGGCTCCATGAAGCCCGCCGCCCTCGGCTTTCGCGTCCACTCCGGTTGGACCTCTCTTATCGCGCTCGCCATCGAAAAGAAACAGCCAGTCATCCTCGCGCGCCAGCGCCCTCATCTTGTCGCCACGTTTAGCTATACCTTCCGCCAGCCCTACCACACCGCTGAAAAAATGGATCTCGTCGAAGCTGGCGCCTTTCTCGAACAGCAGCGCAGTGAAGCCCGAGCGCTCGCCCTTGCAGCTCTCCGCGTCGCGCAAACAGAAGCCGCGCAGCAGGGCTTTAAGCTAACGAGCGCCGCTCTCCTTCTAGGTTCCGGTCGCCCGCTACCCGAACTCCACAAGATCCTGGCCTCGCATTCCCTCATTCACACCGCCGATGGCGAATTCTTCCGCGAAGCCTTGCTTCACGCCTGCGCGCGCTCTGACCTCGCCATCACCACCATCAAAGAACGCGAACTCTTCGCCACCGCATCCGCCGCGCTTCGCCGCAAACCCGCAATCCTCACTCGCTTCGTCACGGATCTCGGCAAACCTCTCGGCTCCCCCTGGACCCAGGACGAAAAATTCGCCACACTCGCCGCCTGGCTCGCGCTCGCGGTAAACTGAAGAAATCTTGGCAGCACTCGGCGTCAGATTCTGTCACTTATCGGGAATTTGAACCCTCGATTACTTCGAATTCTAGAAACCCTGGTATTTGAAAAGTTTCGTGATTCAGAATCGCATGGGGTCGGAAAGGTCTCCTAATGCGACGCAAAATCTTTCAAGATTTCGCAAATTTGTTCGGTCAGAAGATATACGGACATCAGCTTGCCGATGCCCATTTCTCGTTCATCTGTCACAGTGAGATTGAAACGGGTGAAAAATCTTACAAAGGGACCACGGCTGGGGAAAAGACCTGGAGATTCGACTTTTACTACAACAAGTTGTGTGGAGGCTTGCCAAGTAGTTGGCCGCGATCCCCGGCAAGGCTCTCGCTTAACCAGGGTAGTAGCGATGCAAAGTCTCGCTAGAATCATTTATCGCAAACGGCTACTTCCAAGTCTTCCTTCGCTTGACCTGCTGCTATCCACAATGTTTTTCTTATCAGGCGTTCGCGGAGAGAACAATGTCCCTTGATTCGATCAACACTGTCGCCGTGCTTGGCGCTGGCACCATGGGCAATGGCATCGCTCACGTCTTCGCCCGTGCCGGCTACAGCGTTATTCTTCGCGACGTGGATCAAAGCTTCCTCGAACGCGCTCTCGGCACCATCGGCAAGAATCTCGACCGCGAAATCAAGAAAGGGAAGCTCCCCGAATCCGAAAAGCCCGCCGTGCTCTCGCGTATCAAAACAGTGATCGCCATGTCCGCCATAGCCGCTGCCGACTTCGCCATCGAGGCCGTCCCCGAAAAACTCGAAATCAAGCGCGCCGTCCTCTCCGAAGCCGACAAAATCCTGCGTCCCGAAGTCATCCTCGCCAGCAACACTTCCTCGATTTCCATGACTACGCTCGCCGCGCTCACCTCGCGCCCCGACCGCTTCGTCGGCATGCACTTCATGAATCCGGTCCCCGTCATGGCCCTGGTTGAAGTTATCCGCGCCCTGCAAACCTCAGACACAGCGTTCACCCTCACCATGGAGCTCACCAAGAAACTGGGCAAGACAGGCGTCGCCGTCAACGACGCTCCCGGTTTTGTCTCAAACCGCGTCCTCATGCCCCTCATCAACGAAGCCGCCTACTGTGTCATGGAAGGAGTCGCCACGCCCGAAGCCGTCGACTCCGTCATGAGACTAGGCATGAACCACCCCATGGGCCCGCTCGAACTTGCCGACTTCATCGGCCTCGACGTTTGCGTCGATATCCTCCACGTGCTCGAAGAAGGTCTTGGCGATCCCAAGTACCGCGCCTGTCCGCTCCTCAAGAAATATGTCGCCGCCGGCTGGCTAGGCCGCAAATCTTCCCGCGGCTTTTACACCTATTCCTGAGCCAGGCGCCTCCAAACGATAGCGAACAACAGGCGAAAATAATATTTGCCTTTTGTTCGCCTTCCTGCTACTTTCTCCTTCGGCGTTTTCAACAGGTGCTTCATGTGCTCCCCTTCGACCTATGCTATCTCTTGTCCAGAGCATGCTAGGCTCGAAAGCGAGTTCCGAGAATCTCGCGACCGCATGCGCAATCTACTTCGCCTGCGGCAACTCACGGGCTTCGAGGAACGAGCCTTGGCGGACCAAGTGGCCATGACCATAGCCCGCTTGAAGGAACACATTGCAGCTCACGGTTGCGAACGCCCGTGAGGCTCGCTCCGGTTCAGAGATTGTCATCTTGAGCGCATCCGATAGGATGTGCGAAGGATCTCAACCTCATGTGCTTGGCGTAAAGGTCTCAGCAGTGAAAAGAAAGGCAATGGCGAATGGATCGATCAAACGGTAATATATCCTATTCGCTACGGCTCAAAAGGCACGAAGGTTTGAACGCGACCCCGGCGCTTTCCCAGCGCAGTGATCGTTTAGCGTTCTGCAACAAAAAATTTCCTAATTTCCTCTATTGAGGTGCGCAATGTCCGACGAGAAAATGAAGAACCTCGAGACAGCAATCTCGGTCATCGAGAAGTCTTACGGCAAGGGCTCTATCATGCGGCTCGGCAGCAAGGATGTCCTTGTGCCGGTCAATGTCATCCCTAGCGGCTGCCTCTCGATTGACGCCGCTCTCGGAGTGGGCGGGTTTCCGCGCGGCCGCGTCATCGAAATCTACGGCCCGGAATCCGGCGGTAAAACCACACTCACTCTGCAAATCATCGCCGAAGCCCAAAAACTCGGTGGGCAGGCTGCCTTCATCGACGCCGAACACGCGCTCGATCCCAGCTACGCCCGCAAGCTCGGCGTTGACGTGGACAACCTGCTGGTCTCGCAGCCCGATCACGGTGAACAAGCTCTCGAAATTGCGCAGGAACTCATCCGTTCGAACGCGGTCGATATCATTGTCATCGACTCCGTCGCCGCGCTTGTCCCCAAGGCCGAACTCGAAGGCGACATGGGCGATCCCTCCATGGGTCTGCAAGCCCGCTTGATGTCTCAAGCGCTCCGCAAACTCACCGCGATCGTTTCCAAGTCCAAGACCTGCCTCATCTTCATCAACCAGATCCGCGAAAAGATCGGTGTTATGTTTGGCAATCCGGAAACCACCACCGGCGGCCGTGCTCTCAAGTTCTATGCTTCCATGCGCGTCGATATTCGCCGCATTCAGGCCATCAAAGAAGGCGACCGCGTCGTCGGTTCCCGCACTCGCGCCAAAATAGTAAAGAACAAAGTTGCTGCGCCCTTCCGCGAAGCCGAATTCGACATTCTCTACGGCGAAGGCATTTCCCGCGAAGGCGATCTCATCGACCTCGGCGTCGATAAGGGCGTCCTCGAAAAGTCGGGCACTTGGATCAGCTACGCCGGCGAACGCATGGGCCAGGGCCGCGAAAACGCCCGCGTTTTCCTCAAGGAACACAAAGACGTCCGCGACAAACTCGAATCCGCCCTCCGCAAAAAAATGGAAATTCCCGGACCCAACAACTCCGCCGCTCTTCCTCACGGATCGAACGGCGTTTCCCAATCTGACAAATCCGCTGCCACTGCCGCGACGATCGCCGCAGCCAACAAATCTCGGCCCGCCACCGCCCGCTAATCGCGGTAGCTGCTTTTCTCAAGTCTCTCAGGGCAGGGCACGCCCTGCCCTGTTCTTTCTGCTTCTTTGTCTCCGTGGCATTTCTTTCCTCTATTGCTGCTCCGCCACCACTTCAAAATGCGCCGCCTTCGCATCAAACCGCTTCAAATATTTCTTCCGCTCTTCCGGGATCACCGCCGTCTCATAATCCGGCCCCGCCAATGTCCGTATCCCCTCGATCGAATCCCACAACAGGACCGTCACAAACTCCACTTCCTCACCCACCATTCTGCGCAACAAATAACTCCCCGCGAATCCCGGCATCTTGCTCACGCCCGGCAACAATTCCGGCTTCAAATGCGCTTCATACCCATCCGCATCCTCCACCTTGGTCCACCCGTGCCACACTCGTGCAATCACAAGCCCTCCTTGGAATCGCCTCTAGAATTTTTCAACCATTAACAATTCCTGCCGATTGGGTTCGCCGCAGTGTATACCTCTTTAACCGTTCCATGAATTTATCCTTCAACGGTTCCGAGAGCCGCAGTGCATTGCGCGTCAAGCGTGCACGAGTCAAAAAGAAGGGTGATGAAGGGAAAGCCAGAAGCAGAGTCGGTGGCTTTGCCATTCCATTTGCCTACGCGCAGCAACGATTATCGCGTGCCAGTGATCATCTCCAGATTGCGCTGGCCCTCTTTCCGCTGGGCGCCGAAGCCAATGAGCTGATGGGATTGGTATTTTTGCAAGCCAATGACGGCCACGCGGCCACGAAAAGTTTTGATGTCGTGGCCAGCCAGAGCTTCCCGTTTCGTTTTACGCCGAATTGCGCGGTCACAAGCAAGATCAGGCCGTAAAGTGCGAGCTAAGCCGTGATCGAATGCGGCTGATCTATCTTTCGTCGTATGACAAGAATGGAAAGACCGCCCCGCCCAGTAAGCCTGCTGGAGAAGACGGCCTGGGAGACTTGGTGGTAGAACCTTCTGATCAGCGCCAAAAGGTGTTCGACTCTCTCGATCTAAAACCGAACGGCATTAAGAAAGTTGAAACAGACAAAAGGCTTCTAAAGCTGAAACTTGCTCAACAGGACATCACGCTGTCTCCGATTTACCTGCCCTCGTATACTCCAATCGAAGGTCCGCAGGCGCGGCGTTTTGCCAACAACTACACCAGGCTGTTTGTTCGCTATCCGGGTTTGGAAGATTCAAAGCTCGGTACGGAAGGAATGAGCGGCGGTGAAAAATTTGTGATGGGATACAAAATTGCCAACGCCAGCGTGGATATGGCGATATCTGGTTTCAGTCCCATTGGGGCGATATCCAGCGTGCAGGACGCAATTTCCGTTGCGCGAACCATTCGCTCGGCAATGGCTTCGGTAAGTGTCAACTTCGCGACATGGGAAAAAAACGTCGATGACCAACAGCAACTTCTCGCCGGAAAATCATTCAAGGCCATTCCAACCCAGGCAGCCAATCTGGCATTTGTGCAAGATACGAAATAGGCGCCGCAAAGCTCGCAACAATTACCTTCGGCTACGATGCTGCACGCCCAAAATGTGCCTTTTTTCGGTGCGATACCCTCGGTGTTGGTGGATGCCTTTTTTGCCTTCTTGGCTACTGCGTCGAATGTTCCCGCCGCCCCAGTGGGAATCGCCGCCTCGATTGCCCGTACAACCCATACAAATCGTTTGACTTAGTATGGACGATAGCGTACCGTCTCACTTGCAAACTGACAGAGCGACTAGGTACGGAGCTCTTCGTCCTCCTACAAAGAACTTGTCCTCCCTTCCTAAGTGATTTCGTTTACTTTGTCCCAATTTGCCAGGCCTCGGATCTCCGATGACCTGCACACAGGCCACAGGTCCCTCGTACCAAGGTTCCAAAATCGAAACAAATAGGGAGAAGTCTATGAAGAGAATTTGGACAGTGTGTTTGATCGCTTTGCTTTCGTTAGGAAGCGCGTCATTGTTGCAAGCCCAGACCGGGACAGAGAAGTCTGTAGCGGCGTTGGAACAACAATGGCTTCAGTCACAAAAGACGAATAATTCTGAACTCGTCGCCCCGCTGCTGGCTGAAAAATTCATCAATACCGGGCGAGATGGGAAAGTAACCGACCGCACCGCAACGCTGGCAACAGCGAAAGCAACCAAATACAACAGCGTCGACTACGACGATTTGAAAGTAACAGTATTTGGCAATACCGCCATCGCTACGGGCGGCTTCAGCGCGAAGGGCATCGATCCGTCAGGAAAGGCGTTCGAGACGCATGAACGCTTCACCGATACCTGGGTGAAGATGTCCGGCGGCAAATGGCAGTGCGTAGCAAGCCACGGCTCGCCAGTCGTTTAGAAAAGAAGCCGCGCAGAACTATCCACAGAGCCGGACCCACAGATTGAAAGGGCGGCTCTTTCTATTTTTCAGCGTACGTAGGGCCAATCCCGCGCGGGAGACAGGCCTTCCCATCTCTAGAGTCCGTGTTTACGAATTTGGTCCGATAT
>QHYO01000328.1 GCA_003224135.1 Acidobacteriota bacterium
TTCAAAGACGGTCCCTGTGATGGCTCTTGCGGAATTGCCGGCAAAGCCAGAGTGGCGGCGACCGCTATTGACACCGGCAGCTTTAGCAAACTCTTCAGAGAAGGCATGTATACTTTCCTCGATGGCAGTTAGCCGCCCAGCAGATGCAGGTGCCAGGCAGCATATGAATGTCCCGGCTCATCTCGCAACCGGGTAGGGTTGTCTCTGCATCCATACGATGCAAGGATGCGTGCGGAAGGATGCGTCAGCGACATCGTTCCTCACATTCGAACGCTCAAAAGTCTGGCTGGGAGAACATGAAAAGTCCACGGAAAATAACGGTCTACTGGCTCGCTCCGGTCTTACTCGCTACGGCTATTCTGGTGTCGCCCACCAGCTTTGCCGCGCAGGATCCTCCTTCGGCTCCTGTTCCCAAGGTTCCGCAGGATTCTCCCGCGCCACCACCGGTCAAGCCTCAAGACGCACAAACGCCCTCCAACCAAAATCAGTCCGACAGCCAGATCACCTTGAAATTCGCCGTAAACTACGTTTTTCTCCCGGTCACCGTAAAAGACAGCGAGGGCCGCCTCGTTCCCGATCTTACTCGCAACGAATTTCGCGTCCTCGACGACAACGTCGAACAGCGCATCGAGTTTTTCTCTGCCGAAGCCTTTCCGTTGTCCGTAATCGTACTGCTCGACAAGGACCTCAAAGCGAAGGACGCTGAACAGGTTGAATCGAGTCTCTCCGCCATCATTGCGGGACTTAGCGCCAATGATGAAGCTTTCGTCTGCCGCTTCGATTCCAACTTTCATCCTGGTAAGAGCTTCACTCGGGATCAGGACAAACTTCTCACCGAATTGCACCGCACTCGCCTTGATAAAGACCGCCCGGACGTCGCTCCCCCCGCTCCCGGCGGCCCTTTTACGGTACCCACGATTAACGGCCAGTCCGTTACCAGTCCAGGCTCACCCCCGACGGCTCCGTCGACCATGGTCATCGGTGAAAAATCCACCAAGGCGCTCGATGACGCCGTTTACGAAGCGGCACAACTTTTGAAGGACCGTGGCCGCGACCGCCGCAAGATGATTTTCCTGATTTCCGACGGTGAAAACGGTAAGGGCAATCGCAATACTTACGGCAACACCATTAAAGAGCTCCTCCGCTACGGAGTTTCTGTCTACAGTCTTGGAGTCGGCGGTGGCTTCTACGAACGCAAATTCTCTCGTCTCCAGTCCTACGCGCACGATTCGGGGGGAGATGTCTTTTACGCCGCGAAGCGCAATTCACTCGAAGAACTTTATTCTCGCGTCACCGAACAAGCCCGCAACCAATACACCCTCGGCTACAATCCGCGTGGCAACGATCGCGCCAAGGATTATCACACCGTCGAAGTTCGCGTCCGCCGCGAGGGGCTCGACGTGCGCACCCGCGAAGGCTACTACTCCGTAACCGCTCCTCGATAAGCCGCCCTCGATCAGCCGGACCTTTGCTAGGCCACGATTACGCCTTGCAGCCGCCGGCCTTCGGTTCCTTGGCCTTCCGAAAAAAATCATTTCCAACTGTCCTCAACTCACGATTCCTCTTGACTCCCGCCCTGGCAGACTTTATACCGTGCTGCATGAGCACGTGTCCGCCGCGCAGGTCGCGATTGCTCGTCACTCAAAAGGAGCCCGTTCATGAAGAAAAAGGCCAAGAAGGCCCCGAAAAAGGGTAAGTAGTCTTTGCAGAATTCAAGCAGGGGCGCGCATCGTCGTGCCCCTGTTTTTTTGACCATGAACAATTGGCAGCAGATCGTCTGCTCGAAAGCACCTTGTGGGATGGGCGGATTGCTCGTCAGCGCATACTTATGCCTGGATCGGGACGAGTCCTAGATTTCGCCAGCTCCGTTTCAATCGCACTCAGCAGAGGTTGCACACCGTCTTCCTTTGCCACCACGCATCGTACACCCACCAATTTAGCCGCGGCTTCCAGTTCATCCGTTTTGTAAAGTGTGTACATCACGATGGGGACCGACGGCATAATTCTGTTGAGCTGTGTGGCCGCCGTCAGTCCATCCGACTGATGCATTCTGAAATCTATCAGCACCAAGTCGGGTTGTAATTGCGTCGCCTTTAGGACCGCCTCGGTTCCATCCACGGCTTCGCCGCAGATCTCCCAGTCCGGACGCAATACAAACACCGTCCTGAGTGCACTCCTCATGGACTAGCGGTCGTCCGCTATCAGAATTCTGGCCACACAGCCCCCCTACCGGCATCTAAAACCTTCAACTTTTTCGTGTGAGGAGGCTACTTGGGCCGCGCGTTGCTTTGTATCCAGCGAATACCTTAGCCCTTTAGACCTGGAGCGCAGTCCCCTTCACAGGCCGCTACGCCGTCGAATGAGACTGGATTGCCAAACAAGCGGTGATTTAGTGATTTCTCTGAGCTTTACAGTTGGTGGGCACGAGGGAGGAAGAGCAATTTCGACACGAATCATTTGCCCGAAATCAGAGCCTCTTCGTGTGCCGGGCAGATCGGCCGATACGCGCAAGATCTGCATTGAAATCCCGGGTTCGCCTGAAACTCACCCGCGCGAATCTCTGCCGCCGTCTCCTGGACCATTTTCTGCGCCTCGTCCAGTTGTTTTGCATCGCGCGTCGTCTCCTGCCGCTGATTATTCTGCAGGTAGTGGAACACCAGCCGCACCGGGTTCAGCTCAAGTATCTCTTTCACTGCAATCGCGTAGATGCTTAGTTGTAAGTCTTTTTTCGCGTCCGAGTCTTTCCTCGGTTTTCCCGTTTTGTAGTCCACGATTTCCACGTCTTTGCGACCCAGCGAATTGATCTGATCGATTCGCCCTTTCATGACTACGTTGTTTTCCAGGTCCAGCTCAAAGCTCTTTTCCTGCTCCAGAATTTCCGGCAAAGACTCCATCATCGCGGCATAAAACGTGCGCAATTGCTCCAGGCCGTCTTTCTTGTACTCCTCTTCCTGGTAGTCATCCTCGAATCCGACTGCCGACCATTCCGTCTCATAGATTCGTTGCACTTCTTCAAACTTCAGTCTGTTGCCCTTTTTCATCTCTACCATCGCTCGCTTGATCGTCGAATGAACCACTCTCCCGAACGTCAATGTCGCCTTGGCTTCTCCTTCAATCGACCATAACTTCTCGAATAGAAATTGTTGCGGGCAGCTTCGATATCCCATCACGCTCGATGGACTTAGCCGCAAGGGTTCTGGGAGGTCCGGATGATAGGTTTCCGCCCATTCCGCAATGCGCGAAAAAATCTTTGCCGGGCCACCGGCAGGGAACAGGTTCAGTTCCGCCTCACTTGCCGCCGCTACTTCGGCTTCCCTGCGGGCGACCGCCGACTTGGGCGCAATTTGCAGAACATCGCGCTTCCTGATTGCGGGGTCCATCAGAATATCTTCAATAAACAACGGAACCTTCGCCTTTCGTTCGGCAACCGTCGTCAGCGTCAGTCGATCCTCCGCCCGCGTCAGCGCCACGTAAAACAGCCGCCGTTCTTCCTGCGTGTGGTAATCGCCCTGCGGCAACTCTTCCTTCATCAGCTCGACGGGAAACTCAAACAGCGGAGCGCGATCGCTCACTGGAAAGGCGCGTGAATTTACGCGCAACACAAACACCTGCGGAAATTCCAGCCCCTTCGCTCCGTGTACCGTCATGAGCTGCACTGCATCGCCCGGCGCCTCATCGTCGAGTGCAATCGTTCCGTTGGCCTGCTGGAAGTAGTCGAGATATTCCAGGAATTCGTTGAGTTGCCACGTCTCGCTCTTGGGCTCCCATTCCTTCACGAATTCGATTAGGCGCTGAACGTATTTTCGGTCCTGCCTGCTTGCCCGTTGCACAATTTCCAGCCATTCCATTAGATCGCTCAGAATTTCTCGCGCCGTTCGCTGCCTCATTGCCTTTCGCTGCTCGCTCAAAAACTCCAGCAATGTCCCAACTGCGGCATGCGATGCATCGAACGGCAATTCGCCCTGCGGCAACTGCAGGACGTCGTAAATTGCCTTCCGCTCTTTTCGTGCGCGCTCAGCCAGCCGCACGATATCCGGCGCTTCAAGTTCCCACGCAGGTGCCGCGAGAGCGCGCACGCACGCTACGTCATCGTATGGCTTCGCAATCACCCGCAAGTAGGCCAGCACATCGCGCACCAGCGGATGATCCAGGATCGAGAGGTTGCTGATCACGAACGGTATCTTGCGTCGCGACAATTCTTCCACCAGAAGATCTCGATGCGCATGCTGCCGGTACAGCACCGCAAAATCCTTCCATCGCCGGCCCGCCCGGTGGCTCCGTTCAATTTCTCGCGGCACCCAACTCGCTTCGTCCTCCTTGCCTGCAAACTCGACAATCCGGACCCGTTCACCTTCCGCTTTGCCCGCATGCAGGATTTTTTTCGGAAAGTCAGCGCTCGTTTCGTTATGCGAAATCGCCTGCGTCGCCACACGCAAAATGTTGGGCGTCGATCGGTAATTTTCCTGCAGCAAGACGCGCAATTTTGTGGAGTCTTCGCCCTCTTCCCATCCCGCAAACCGTTGCAAAAACAGTTTGAAGCTTCCGAACGATGCGCCGCGAAAGCGGTAAATTGCCTGATCGTTGTCTCCCACAACCACAATGTTTCGTGGCGGAGCCGCGATCAACTCAAGCAATCTCAACTGCGCGATGTTGGTATCCTGAAATTCATCCACCAGGATGTGCCGATATCGCCTTTGGAGCCTTTCGCGCAGCGTCGCGTCCTGTTCCAGCAGCTTCACGGCTTCCGTCATCAATCCATTGATTGCGACGGCATTCTTTTCACGTAACAACTCTTCGCTTGCGCCGTACGCTCGCGCAATCTCTCGCTGCTTTTCTACCTCTTCCAGTCGCTCCTGGTACGTTTCCTCGTCGAGTTGTGATCGCTCCGTTTCCAGTCTTGTGGCCAAACTGTCCGCATATTCCTTGTACTTTTCGCAGGACACCAGCTCGTCCTGGCAACGCGAAAAGAATTGGATGAAATCCGTCAGAAATTGTCCCGGCTCCGCAAGCCGCCGGTATTTTTCGAGCTGCAGCCTCCTCATATTTCGCCGCAGCAAAATCCAGTGATCCACTTGCTCGAGAGGCAGCCGTCCGGGCCTACCCTCTTGCAGAATCGTTTCGCAAAACGAATGGAACGTCGTGAGCGCAATTCCGTCTGCCCGCTCGCCGCAGCTTTTCATTACGCGCCGGTGCATCTCACCCGCGGCTTTTTTCGTGAATGTCAGCCCCAGAATGTTTTCGCCGAGCAGGGAACTGTCCTGTTCAAGCAGGTGCCGGATTCGCTCCGTGATGACGCGGGTCTTGCCGGTTCCCGCCCCCGCAATCACCAATAGTGGCCCCTCGCCGTGCTCAATTGCACGCCGCTGCGCCGCATTCATCTCGAGTCCGGGAGCAGTCGCTACCGCGCGTGGCTCATTTTCAAACAGATCAAACAGTGTTGCCATATCCCCGTCAGGGTACCGCGTTTCAAGGCGAAGAGGAAGCGAAGAAGCTATAGATTACAAGTCAGAAACCGGAATCACTGTTGACCAGCAGCAAGACCAATATCAGCCACGCGGCCAACGCGCAAGACAGCCGCCGCGGTCGAAGAACATTCAATCGCTTCAAGTGCTCTCCTTCGGGAAAGAATTCCCCGTATCTCTTTCGAAGTTCGAGGAAACGATGATCCCAAGATGGTTCGCCAGATCCATGATTCCCGGCCGACCAAAGCGCCCCGTGCACCACACACGCTCGCCGCTGCCACGAATGTGCCAAACAGAATCCATGGGAAATTCTCATCACCGTCCCGACGTTAAATCCCTAATCGCTAGGATCTGTTGCCGGCCGCACTCGCCGTACTTCGCCGGACCGCCAACCCTTGGTCACGACGGCGAGCCGAGCCATTGCGGATTGTGTGTTGTGCCGTCGAACTCCTCAGCCGTTTTGTACAGCTCGAATTTCCCGTTCGCCGCGGCGGACGCAGTCTTTCCCAGCAGCGCGGCGATTTCATCTTCTTTCATCGGTTTGAAATTGCGCGCCGTTTCGAGAGCCTGCTTCACAATTTCCATCGATTCGCAGCCGGTGATGACTACGTCCGTTGGCTGGCTCATGGCAAACCGCAAACACTCCACCGCGGAGACCACGCCGCTCTGCAGAATCACTCCGCCACCCATCGGCTTCATCGTCTGAATCCCGATTTTCTCGCTCACCAACGCCGGCATCACCTTCTTCACAAAACTTTCGAAATGCGCGTCCATCACATTGACGGGCATCAGCACCGCGTCAAATCGGAAGTCATGTGCTTCCGCGGTTTTCAGCATGTGTAGATGAATTTCCGGGCTCTTGTGCCCGGTGAACCCGGTGAAACGGATCTTGCCCGCCTTCTTGGCCTCGAGAAGCGCCTCAATCGCGCCGCCGCGCGCGAATACACGATCCGGATCGTTCATGCGGATGACTTCGTGAATCTGCATCAGGTCGATACGATCCGTTTGTAGTCGGCGCAAGGATTCATCGATTTGTGATGCAGCAGTTTTCTTGTTCCGGCCGTCGATCTTCGTCATCAGGAATACCTTTTGACGGTAGCCATCCTGTAGTGCCTTGCCCATATGCTCTTCACTGGCTCCGCCATTGTAGTCCCAGCAGTTGTCCATGAAATTTATCCCGCCGTCGATGGCGGTCCGGATGAGGCGGGTGCTCGCGGCTTCGCTGGGCCGCCCTATGTGGTAGCCGCCCAGGCCGATTGCGGAAACTTTTTCGCCGGTACGGCCGAAATTCTTATAGGGAATGCCGTTCCGCTCTTCGAGGGCCCATAGATCGGTGCGGACGGAACACATTGCGGTGATGGTGGCAGCTACTTCCAGAAATCGTCGACGAGAAACGCGGGAATCAGGATCAAGCGATGCGCTGAAGGACATGACTGGCTCCTATACGGCATTTGCGGGCCAGGTTGCGCGGTCACGAAAGACAATTGTAGAGCGCCTTCCGTTCTATCGCCAGTCCTCAAAGTTTGTCGTCTCGAATTGCGCTGCCTCTTCGACATCGACGCGCAACCATTCACATTGATGTCCAAAAGCCGTTAACGCTGAGACTTCTTGCCTGATGCCACGTCGGCGTTGAATTCCTGCGATTTGCTTTTTGCCACAGTGAGGGATTTCCAATTCGTTCCCGCAAAATGTTTTGCCAAAAACACGATCTGGCCTACGTGATACGAATAATGAGCGATCTGCCGGTTAATCGCTTGCATCACGGAATGTTCCTCGCCGCGGATGGTGACGGTCTTCGTTAAATCCGCATCGCTCAGCGCTGCGAGCGCAGTGAAAACGCATTTCCATCCGCCGTCCCACAAATCCAGAATTTCCGTGCGATTCTTCGGCGGATCTTCAAATTCGGTGTCGCGATTGCGACTCGGCTTCTCGCCATCCGTGGTTAGAAATTCCGTCCACCGCGATCGCATATTCCCGGCCAGATGCTTCACGATCATGCCAATTGAATTCGATTCCGGGTCTACCTGCGCAACCAGTCCCAAATCCGGGCACTGCGCAATCGCGTTTTCGCCGAGCTTCTTGTAATACTGAAAGAGGCTGGTGGAGTCGTTCACATATGAATCTGTTCGTTCGTGTGCCATGGCCGAATTCTACTCCCGTTCGGGCGTCAACTTGTGGGAAGGTTGCTCGTCGGGCTGGTCCAAACTGACGGCAAAAGGCTTGACAATTCGCTTTTTGTTCGCCTATATTGTTTTCCGCCGCAATCCACTATCCGGAGGCTTTTATGTCCATCGCACAAACATTGCTCCCCGAATTCGATCAGGAAATGGCAAACACCCGCAAAGTTCTCGAACGCGTCCCCGACGACAAGTGGGGCTGGAAACCCCACGAGAAATCCGGAACGGTCGGCTGGCTCGCCGCACACGTTGGCACGGTTCCTGAATGGCTCACCATGACGTTGAATAGCGAAAACCTCGACTATGCTCCCGTGGACGGTCCGACCTACACCCCGCCAAAAATAGAAAACTCGAAGCAACTTCTCGCGGCATTTGACAAGGCTGCAACGGAAGCCCGCACTGCTCTTATCGCTGCCAGCGACCAGGATTTCATGAAGAACTGGACGCTGCTTGCCGGAGGCAAAGAGATTTTCACGATGCCGCGTATTGCATGTGTTCGTGGCATGATCCTCAATCATTTGATCCACCATCGAGGTCAACTCACCGTTTACCTGCGTTTGGTCAATGTGCCCGTTCCTGGCCTCTACGGACCTTCCGCCGACGAACAATAGGCAACCGCGATCCTTTGCGAACCCGCGCTCGTCGCGAGGTTTCGGCGCGCTGGTGACGAAGTTCGCACGAGAGCAGCGAAATTCGCAACTCGCTATAATAGGGAGTCATTCCTTCGGAGGCGTTCCATGGAAACTCCCGTCATTCTGTCCGCTGTCCGCACGCCCGTTGGCAAATTCCAGGGCGGCCTCGCGAGTTTTTCTGCGCCGGAACTTGGCGGCAAAATTGTCGCCGAGGCGGCGCGACGCGCGGGCATTGACGCAAAACAAATTGACGAAGCGGTTCTCGGCAACGTTGTTCAGGCCGGTCTCGGACAAAATCCTGCGCGCCAGGCCGCGTTAAAGGGCGGCTGCGATCCGCGCGTCGCCGCACTCACCATCAACAAAGTATGCGGCTCAGGTCTGAAAGCCGTGGCACTCGCGGCCCAGGCCGTCACTCTCGGCGAAAGCGAAATCGTTGTCGCCGGCGGCATGGAATCCATGTCCAACTGTCCGTATCTTCTGCCTCAGGCGCGTTCCGGATACCGCATCGGCAACGGAGTCGTGGTGGACTCGATGGTGCACGACGGTTTGTGGGACGCTTATGAAGACTTTCACATGGGCATGACCGGCGAGCTCGTCGCGGAAAAATACGCCATCACGCGCGAGGAGCAGGATAAATTCGCGTTTGAGAGCCACCAAAAAGCAGTGCGTGCCCGAACGTCATGCTTCTTTGAATCGCAGATCCTTCCCATTGGAGTACCGCAAAAAAAAGGCGAGCCGCTGGTCATCAAGTACGATGAATCGCCGCGTGAAGATACGTCGCTTGAAGCACTTGCGAAATTGAAACCGGCCTTCAAAAAAGACGGCACTGTCACTGCCGGAAACGCTCCAGGCACCAACGACGGCGCCGCCGCGCTGATCGTTACCAGCGAGCGGAACGCTTCGCGCCTTGCGATGACTCCGATCGCTCGAATCGTTGCGCAGGCCGTCAGCGGCGTCGAACCGAAGTGGGTGATGATGGCTCCGGTCGATGCAGTAGAAAAACTGCTCACGAAAACGGGCTGGGACCGCGATAAAGACGTTGACCTCGTCGAGCTCAACGAAGCTTTCGCCGTCGCCGCCATCGCCGTCACGCGCCGGCTGAAACTCAATCCTGAAAAAGTGAACGTCAACGGCGGCGCAGTGGCCATCGGCCATCCGATCGGTGCCAGCGGAGCGCGCATCCTTGTCACTCTTCTCTACGAACTCGAGCGCCGCAACCTCGAGCGCGGCATCGCCGCTCTGTGCCTCGGTGGCGGCAACGCTGTAGCCCTCGCGGTCGAACGCTTCTAGGGCAAACTCCAAACGTCAGTAAAACGGCTGTGGAATGATTTCATTCTGTGCTCCGCGCGACTAGGGAGCCCGCTTCCTGTTTTGCCGTGAGGTCTTGCGCGCAGTAGGGGCAGAATTTGTCGGTTTCGGCCACTTCGCGTTTGCAATTGGGACAGCTGGGATGCAAATTGCATTTGCAGTTTGGGCAGAAGTTGAAGCGAGCGCCGACCAGGGTGGAACAGCGCGGGCAGGGATAAGGCAGCGGCTCACGCACTTGAAAATAGAGAATGAATCCGATCGCGAAAAATGGCCAGGAGAGCAGCATGCAGAGCAAGGTCCAGAGCACCGGATTCATGTCGCGGCGTTTCGCGTCGCGATAGACATAGCCTAACGCCATCAACCAAACGGAAAGAACGACCGCAACCCCTGTAACTATTCCGGCCATGGCGAGAGAAGCGAGGGCGGGATTGCCACGCAATTGCGATGGCTGAATCGATTGGCCACCGTCCTGATAAAGATTGATTACGATGGCCAGCACGACCGCGACAACGTAAAGAAACGCAAGCGTCCACACAAGCCACTTCGGAATCAATTTCAATTCGTCGCGGAAGCGCGGCTTTTCTATTTTTCTCCGAAGCCGGATCAACCTCATACGTTCACTGAATGCGTCGTTCTAAGATCCCTCGCCCGATGATTGCTTGCACGCTCCAAAGAATTATTCTGGCTGCTCTGGTTGTGCTACACGCTTGTCAGATAACGCGGCCCACGCGGCGATCAGTGGCGGCACGCTCCACCACATAACGAATCCCGCTTGCAGAAGGATCCGCGGAGCGCCGGTTGCCTGGCCCACCCATTCGACGCCGTGCCATACCCACGGCGCAGTGGCAACACCGAGTGCCCAGGAAACTGCGGCAATCGCCCAGACGAATTTGCGAGTCGGTTCTTTTTCGCGAAGTTCTTCGGCGCGCATGCGAACGCGAAACTGAGCGCGGCTGGCAAGGTTGGGCGGCAAATCCAAGTGCATCGCGCGCATCGCAGACAGAGATTCGTTCAGCTGGCGATGTTCTGCTGCGCAGCATTCGCATTCTGCGAGATGTGCGCCGAGCCAGCGCTCGTCTTCGAGCGTAAGTCCTTCGACGCGACGGCGAGCGATGAAATCTTTCGCCTGCGTGTGCAGATCGTTTTTCACGCGGCACCTCCTTGCATTGCTGCTTTTAGCGCGCCGAGACCGCGATACAGGCGCGACTTGACGGTAGAAATCGGAGCGCCTGTGACACCAGAAATTTCGTCGAGTTGCATTTCTTCCTGAAAGCGCAGGACCAATACTTCGCGGTAGATCGCTGGAACTTTTTCCAACGACTGTTGTACGCCGGATTTTTGTTCAGCGTGCAGGACCTGATCGAGTGGCGATTCAACGCGTTCGTCTTTAATGTCGAATTCCGCGTGCTCTTCGGATCCGGCAAGCGAGTCGATGCTTTGCGGTTTCTTGCGGCGGTGCCAATCGAGCACAAGATTTCGTGCGATTGCGAAAAGCCAGGCCTCGAATTTCCATTTTCCGTCGTACTGGTGGCCGCGCTCGAGTACGCGAAGCCAGGTTTCCTGGAAAAAATCTTCGGCCCGCTCGCGATTCGCGGTGAGGTGCAGCAAGTAGCGGAACAAGCGAAATTGATACTGTTCGATCAGATGGTCGAGGAGTTCGGGATCGCGGCGCTTCAAACGCTGCACGAGGGCCTTGGCGTCATCACTCATGAATGTTGAGAAGCATACCGCCGCGGAAGCTCCACCCGATGCTCCTGAAGGTACTGCCCAGACTGAGAAGACGGCGCTCATTTTAGCTCCAGGGTCTGTAAGCACAAACTCTGCGACCCTGCAAACTTGTATACGCGCCGGGGAAGGGAAAAGACGCAGGAGGAATTTGCCGCGGCGGACAAGGGCGCCGATGGACAGAAAGTCCCATTTTGGGACGGAAGGCAGACCGGTGGTACCCGGTAGTTTTCGTAGGCATGGCAAACAAAGGGGTTATGAAACAGAAAGTGCAGAAAAGAGGGCAACAAGCGAAATGAAGTTCGAGGCGCGAACCTGAGCAGAAGAGAGAATCGGATGTTTTCTGCAAAGAGCTCGGAAACGATAGAAAACAAAAAGGTTAGCTTTTCACCAAAACCAAAGTGTGCTAAGTTGATGAAGGGAAGGGGGTTAGGCGTAAAATCCTATGCCAGGTGGAAGCAGCCGTTCGAATTACGATTTCTTCCTAAAGTAGACAATTCTCAAGAGAATTCTAACCTGACCAGCCCCTGGGGATGAAGAAAAAGGGCGGCGGCATTCTTTCCACGTCTATGTTTCCACTCCCCAGAAACTTCTTGGTTGATAGCTTCAAGGGTGGGCGGCTGTGACTTGTAGGCCGAGTTTTGCAGCTTTCTTTCGAAGGAACTCGATTTGTTGTTGGCGGTTTCTCTGTTCGTAGTACTCAGCGCCTCTGTCGATGTACTGTTGACCGTATTTCAACATGCGATAGGCCAGTCGGGCGAGCCGATGGGCCATGGCGGTGATTACGGATCGCCGCCACCACTCTGCTGCGAAGCCAGACTTACCTCGGCGCGCAGTACCGACGCTTGCGCAGTAGGCTCGGGGCCCCGAAAGCCATTGCCGTGGCCGCACGGTTGACCACATGCCGCGTGCCGCGGCTCAGCACTTTGTCTCCGCTGATACGGTTGTCTGGGCAGAGTCCCAACCACGAGGCGAAGTGCGCCTCCGTTTTCCATCGGCTCATGTCCAGTCCCACTTCACTTACCAGCGTCTGTGCAACCATCACGTCGATGCCGTCGATGCGTGTCAGATCCACTCCTGTGATGCGGTGCAGTTCGCCGCTGAGATGGAATTGGGGAGCATTCCTGTTTTTTTGTTTGGCCGTCTTTTTCTGCGTTTCTCCTGCTTTCACCTGTGGTGCAACCGTATCCGCAAAACTGGTCAGGTGTTCCTGCAATTGTTGGTCGCACTCGACGATACGTCGCTGGTAGGTATCGTACATCTCGACTTCCTGTTTCAGCACAAAGAGCAACTCCTGGCGCCAGTTACCTTCCAGGCTTTTCGCAATCTCCTCCTTGCTGGCCTGAATTCGTGGATCACTGAGTTCCGCCAACTTCCGTGGATCGCGCGTTCCGGCCACGATGGCACGCACGATCTTTTGTCCGGTGACACCACTGAGATCGCTGATCACGTTCGCCAATTGCAGGTTCATTTGCGTCAGCGCCTTCTGCATCCGCAGAATGCACGTCCCTATTCCACGCGCATGTTCTGCCCGTTGCCGCCAATAGGTACGCAGTACCCGAATCTCCGAAGTAGGTTGGAAGGAATTGTTCAGCAACCCGTAGGTGTGCAATTTCAGCAGCCACTGGCTTTCCTGCACATCACTCTTGCGTCCCGGCAGGTTCTTGGTATGCCGTGCATTCACCAGATAGACCTCGAAACCGCTTTCTTCCAAAATGTCGTACAGCGGGATCCAATACACGCCAGTCGATTGTAGGGCCACGGTCTGCACTCCGCAGCTCTGTAACCAGCCGGCTAAACGATGCAGATCTGCTGTGAAGCACTCGAATCGCCGCACGGGTTGCGAATCGCAATCCGGCCGCACGGCGACGTAATGCGCACCATTGCCCACATCGACGCCTGCAGCGTGTGGATGGACTACCTCCAGGTTGGGGTCCTCCGATCGCAGCCGCCGCGCCAGTTCCTTCCGTTCCTTTCGGTTCTGCCACTGCTTCTTGTCTATAGGCATCCCTGTTCTCCTCAGCGGAAATTGGGATTCGCTTCGGCCCGGTGACGAACGGTTTAGAAATCTCCCCAACGGGGTCAAAGGACCGTTACAGAAAGGTCCTGGCCACCATGCCAGTGATCGCCAGTACCGGGGCCATGCTTTTGTTCGGACATGAAGCACCAGTGATTTTTCGGCCTTAGCTTGCCGAACCGAATCCTGGATCAGATTTGCAAAAACGGGGGACTCTAGACAAGTTTCTGGCGCCAGTGACGCGTCGAAGACGCGGTTCAAGCTTTTGTCCCGCCATTTGCCGTTCCACTTCTATCTTTCCACTTCTGTTACTCCAACGTCGCGGGTGTGCTGAGTTCGGTAGTAAACTGCGCTTGCGATGATTTGCCCACAGTGCAAGGCGGAGTACCGGCGCGGTTTCACGGTTTGTGCAGACTGCGGAGTACCGTTGGTGGGGTCAACTGACCTGGCAAAAGCGAGCACGGCGGAAGACGAACCCGCGCCTACTCCCGGCGATCCGAATGAGGATCCGTTTTGCTCGTTTTGGAAGGGGACGGATCTGCGTGTCTGCACAGAGGTATGTACAGTGCTGGACGAGGCTGGCATTCCCCACAAGACGATTCGCCGGCAAGATCATTTATTCAATTTCAACAATCAGGTGCCGTATGAAGTGGGAGTTCCGGCATCGCTTTATGAAAAGGCGGAGTTGGCGATCAAAGATGCTTTTGGCACGGATGAAGAGTCGGGAGAGGACGTTGTGCCATTGCTTCCGCCACCTGAAGAGGATCCCCGGTCTGGGCAATTGCGCAGCGTTTGGGTGGGAGACAGCGCGATTCAATGCGCAGGCGTTTGCGACGCGCTGAAGAAAGCCGGCATTGATTACCAGTTAGCGGAAAGCAGAGACCAGGCGGGCTATGGTATTGACGAACATCATGAAATTGGAGTGGCTGAAGCGGACTACAAGCGGGCGAAGGTAGTAGCGAGCCGCGGTGAAATGGATTTTTCCGACGAGCCCGAGGATCAAGAGATCATGGAGATTCCAGACACAGATGACCTCGAGTGGGAGACGGCCAATAACGCACGACGAGCGCTTGATCAAGTCTGGTACCCGGACGATGCCACGAGTCTGGCCTGGGAAGGGGAGCCAGCCGACTCGCGATGGATGATCGAAATGTCGCTCAAAGAGAATGACATTCGCATGCGCTGGGAAATGCAAGACGCGAAGCCGAGACTGTTTGTGCTGCCCGAGGACGATGCACGAGCGAGGAAGATCGTTCATGAGATCGTGGAAGGTCAGCCGCCAGAGTAGCGTTCGCTACGCTTTCGAAAAATACGGAAGAGCCGGACCAAGCCTGGACGCGTAGTATCGCCCAAGATGCCCCGACACCTACAAAGGGTCACGGTGCGATTCTTGCGTAGAGTTGCTGCCACACCAGGTCGTTTTTCCAATAATCGACATGAGCAGCAAGGGGAACAACCGCATCCGGGTCGGGAATGTTTTCCACGTTGAATTTGTAGCTTGTATCCGGGAGATCGTAGAACTGCAGTGAACCGGAGACGATGTCATTTCCTGAATAGACATTGACCCATGGGAATGTGCGGAACTTCGCATAGCTCTGAATCAGTGGTTGAACGACGGCAGCGAGCTGCTCGCGAATGTGAAACGTTTCTTTGCCTTGGATCGTGAAGAAGAAGGCGATTTTGTCGAGCGGGGAACCGAAGGTTTCAAGAAGGCAGGTTCTTTTTTCGACGTCGACGTGATTACCGGTGATGTCATCGAGGTTGAGAAGTTTGTTGAGAGTGTCGTAGGCAATCACGGAGCCGAGGGAATGTCCGACGATGGCAATTTTTGAGTACTCCCATGAGGAGTCATCGGCACTGCGAGCCGTATAGATGCCGGTGACGGAGTCCGAAGCAATCTGTTTGATTTCCTGACGAATTTTGCAGAAGCGGTCCAGCTTGTTGGAATCCACGTAGATGGCGACATCGCCGGGGAATTGAATCAGCAAGTCGCGAACGAGTTTTGCGAGGACGATGAGAGCGGGCCAGACCCATAGTGGATTAGCGAGAAGGCTTGCAGCCCACTGCACAATGGCTGGGAGGTATGCAGGTAGAGTCAGTTCGCTGCGCGCTACGAGGACGAGCGCGGGAATCACCGCCAAGTGCAGAGCGAAAGAGAGGACAAAAAGGAATACGAGAAACGGGTCGCCGCGAAGCTCAGTTCCACTGGAACGCTTTGAAGCGCGGGAGACCAGGGATACAACCACCAGGAACGCGGCGGCCAGGAGAAACAGAGTGGAGACACCCTGGACGGATTCGGAATTCATACCCTTCAGGAAGTGTGCGACCCACTGGAAGCGAGTGACGGTGGACATGAGAGCGGCGGAGGCGAGAATCGTGAGGGCAGTGACAGAGAAGCCGATCCAACCGACGATGGAGATGAAAAGTTTTTTCCATCGCGCAAGGTTCGCGGGTTTGCACATCTCGCCGAGGAAAAGGATGACGCCAAAGCTAAGCGCGATGGCGCACATTCCGGTGGCTATGGCAGAGAGCTGCTTCCAGTGTTGATCGAAACGCATCATGGTGAAGGCGGGAATGGATGCTTTTGCGGCGCCGGCGGAAACGATCACGGCGTTGATTGCTATCAGAGACAGCAGAAGAAGTAGAGTGAGAGTGACCTCAAGAACGGCGCGAAATGGAATCTTGAATTGTTGCATGCCCTGTTGTGGCCCGGCAGGCGATTCATCGGGAAACATGGCCCGCAGAAAAGGCTTGCCGGAGTTCCAGATGCTCCGCATGCCGCCGTTGAAAAAAAACGAGATGACGTCACTGAGTCTTGCGGCGCCTTCCGTGACGGGAGCCCAATATGCCTCGTAGAGGTGCAACTGGCAGTTTTTTTTCGGGTCCTCCTTGTCCTGAAGGTCAATTTCGACGCGCTCCACGACTTGTTCTTTCCCGCCCGGGCTGGAGGGCCCGAATTTCACCACGGTTACGCGCGGACGACGGCCGGGGATGCGTGTGCCAAAGCGGTCTGCCACTTTTAGAATTCCCGTGGTGAGGCCGTCCAGAGTTTCAAAAGGGATCTGCTGACCCATGCCGTGAACGATCCAGACTGCGCGCTTTTCGCTTGGACGATCGAGTTCTTCTGCCGTGCGCCGTGGTCGCGGTTGCTCAGGTCTCGCAGCGGGGCGGGGAAGAGCTTCCGCTCCAAGAATCCTGGTTGCTTCCGCAATGGCAGGAGCCGGTGCGGGCGGTGGGCCGAAGCCGCGGGTTTCGTAATGAACGGACTTTCCGATCGCGTACTTGTGATTGGGAAGCTGCTGCTTGTGTTCGGCCACGACGATTCACCTCGGGGTGGTAAGAATTTGCCGAAAGTATAGGTATGGGGTAACTCCGGCGTCAAGATTCGTTAAGAGACATCTGTGATCGATGATGTCGGAGGGCGGAACAGAAGCTCAACTGTTGTATGCAGCCTTTCGTGGGGCGAGATGAAGGGCAGGCGGCAGGGAAGGACGCGCACTTGTATGGTCTTGACGGGCGCGAGTAGAATTAGCGGTCTTCGTCAACGGCAAGAAGTTTTTTTATGTCAGGGTTTGTGAGTACAGAGCCTGAAACCCAAGCGGAGCTTCGGCAAAAATGACGCAGCACTATGACGTGATTGTGATTGGCGGCGGGCATAACGGCCTGACGAATGCCGCATACCTGGCGAAAGCCGGGAAGAAGGTGGTGGTGTTAGAGCGGCGGCATGTGCTGGGCGGGGCCGCGGTGACAGAAGAAATTATTCCGGGATTTTTGTTCAGCGAGTGTTCGTACGTGGTTTCGCTTTTGCGGCCGGAAATTATTCGGGATTTGGATCTGCCGCGGCATGGACTGGAAATCTTGCCCCTGGATGGAACGTTTACGCCGATGCCGAGCGGAGACTATCTGTGGCGGATGAACGATCATGGACGGACGGTGCGGGAAATCCGGCGGCATTCGCGGGTGGACGCCGAGGCGTACGAAGAGTTTTCCAAGATGATGACGCCGATGTGTCGGTTCGTGAAACCAATTTTGTCGATGATTCCGCCGGACCCGACAACGCTGCGGCCGAAGGATTTAAGGCAACTTCATTTTTTGATGCAACGATTCCGCGATTTGTCGAGCGATGAGCGCTACACGCTGATTCAATTGATGACAATGAGCGCGGCGGATTTTCTAGACCAATGGTTTGAGACGGACGTGTTGAAGGCGACGATGTCGGCTTCGGGAATTATCGGAACGTTCTTGGGGATTCGTTCGCCGGGCACGGCGTATGTTTTGCTGCATCACTACATGGGTGAGATCGATGGAGCGTTTCGTTCGTGGGGGTTCAGCCGCGGAGGGACTGGCGCGATTTCGAATGCGATTGCAGCGGCGGCACGCGAAGCGGGTGTGGAGATACGCACGAAGGCCGGCGTAGCGAAAATTATTGTGAAGAACGGGCGTGCGTGTGGAGTGGCGCTGCAGAGCGGTGAAGAGCTTTCGGCGAACGTGGTTTCGTCGAGTGTGGACCCGCATTTGACGTTCGAGAAATTTCTGGAGCCGAATGAGCTGCCAGGTGAATTTCTCGAAGATGTGAAGAGGTATAAATATCGCGGCTCGTCGGGGAAAGTGAATCTGGCGTTGGATGGACTGCCGGAGTTTAGGTGCCTGCCGGGAGACGGCGCGCACTTACGCGGGGCGCTTTCGATTTCACCGAGCGTCGAGTACATGGAGCGAGCATACGACGATGCGAAGTACGGGAAATTTTCCCGGCGACCGTACATCGATATGGTGATTCCGAGTTTGACAGATCCATCGGTAGCGCCGCCCGGGAAGCACGTTATGTCGTGCTTCGTGCAATACGCGCCGTACAAGCTGGCTGAGGGTACCTGGGACGACCAGCAGCGCGATGCGTTTGGGGACAACGTTATCGATACGATCAGCGACCATATACCGAACATTAGGAAAATTATTGTGGGGCGGCAGGTGCTTACGCCGCTGGACCTGGAACGCGAATTCGGTCTGACACAAGGAAACATTTTTCAGGGCGAGCTTTCGCTGGAGCAGCTTTTCTTTTTGCGGCCGGTGCCGGGTTGGGCGTACTACAAAACGCCTGTAGAAAACCTTTATATGTGCGGGTCGGCGACGCATCCGGGCGGAGGAATTATGGCGGCGCCGGGCAGGATTGCGAGTCAGGTGATTTTGAAAGAGTGGAAAGGCGCCCCGTCGATCAAAAGGGATTCGCGCGCGCAGGCGGGGAACTGACGATGCCCCTGGGACAAAAAGTAGTGGTCATCGGTGGCGGGCACAATGGATTGATTACGGCGTTTTATCTGGCGAAAGGTGGATTCAAGCCGCTGGTGCTGGAGAGCCGGGACGTGGTTGGCGGCGGAGCTGTGACGGAGGAATTTCATCCGGGATTTCACGCTTCGACGCTGGCGCACACGTTGGGGCCACTGCGAGCGGATGTCGCACGCGATTTGCAGGTAGAAAAGTTCGATTGTCAGATCTTCCAACCTGATCCGCGCGTGTTTTCGCCATCGCCGGATGGACGAGCGCTACTTTTTTATTCGGATGTGGCGAAGACGGCGGGCGCAATCGCACGGATTTCGGCGAAGGACGGAGAGAAGTACGCGCAATTCGCGGGTGCGCTGGAGGAAGTTGCAGCGATTTTCGCGCAACTGTGTTTGATCACGCCTCCGGCGATTGACAAGCCGACAACCGAAGATTTGTGGAACTTGTTCAAGACCGGCCGCGGCGTGCGAGGGCTGGGCAAGAAACGGATTTTTGATTTGCTGCGTTGGGGTCCGATGGCGGTAGCGGACTACGTGGCAGAATTTTTTGAAACGGAGCTGATTCGAGCGACGATTGCGGCGCGGGGAATTTTTGGAACGGCGCTGGGGCCGTGGTCGGCGGGATCAACTGCGGTGCTGCTGCTGCGAGCTGCGGCGGACGCGAATCCGGTGGGGACTGCGGCGTTTTAAATGCGTTAGCGGAGGCGGCGAAAAAAGCGGGCGCGGAGATTCGAACGAACGCGGAAGTGCAGCAAATCCGAACGAAAGATGGAGCGGTCGCGGGGGTGCTGTTAAAGGATGGCGAAGAGATTGCGGTAGAGGCGGTGGTTTCTGGCGTCGATCCTAAACGCACTTTTTTCACGCTGCTCGATCCGTCGCAGCTTGAGCCGGGATTCGCGCAGCGAATGAAGAATCTGCGCGCGAAGGGAACAGTTGCGAAAGTGAATCTTGCGTTGGGCGATTTGCCGTCGTTTCCATCGCTTGTAGGCACGGTGGGGCCGGACGGCTTCCGCGCGGCGCTTTCGGGAAGAATCCACATTGGGCCGGAGATTGATTATCTGGAGAGGGCGTTTGACGCTTCGAAGTATGGAGAATTCGCTAGCGCGCCGTATTTGGATGTGACGATTCCGACGATTCTTGATTCATCGTTGGCGCCGAAAGGGAAGCACGTGTTGTCGGCGTATGTGCAATTCGCGCCATACAAATTGAAGGATGGGAACTGGGACGCGCGGCGCGCGGAGTTAGGCGAAACGGTGTTGAAGACGCTGGCGCAGTACGCGCCGAACTTGCCCAGTGTTGTTGAGGGGATGCAGGTGATCACGCCTGCGGATCTAGAGAAAACGTACGGATTTACGGGTGGCCATATTTTTCATGGCGAGTTGGCGCTCGATCAACTGTTTACGATGCGGCCGGTGTTGGATTGGGCGCGGTACAAGACACCAGTGCGCGGATTATTTATGTGCAGCAGCGGAACGCATCCGGGCAATGGATTGACGGGCGCGAGCGGCGCGAATGCGGCGAGGGAAATTATTCACGAGCTGCGATGAGAGTGATTAAGCGCGACAAGCTGAAAGAACTTTCTTACCGCGAACAACACCGCTTCATGGCGGAGCACCCGACCTCAGCGGCAATGTTTCGAGCTGCTCAGGACTCGTTGCTGGGTGGCGTGCCGATGAACTGGATGCGCAAGTGGGCGGGCGAGTTTCCGATTTTTGTGGTGCGTGCGAAGGGCGCCCACTTTACGGATGTGGACGGGCGCGAGTATGTGGACTTGTGTTTGGGCGATACGGGCGCGATGACGGGGCACTCGCCGGATGTGGTGGCGGACGAAATTGCGAAGCGGGTGCGCGAAGGTATCACGCTGATGCTGCCTACGGAAGATTCGTTGTGGGTCGGAGCCGAGTTAAAGCGGTGGTTCGGGCTGCCGTACTGGCAATTTGCCTTGACGGCAACGGATGCGAACCGGTTTGCGATCCGCATTGCACGGGAGATTACCCAGCGATCGAAGATTCTGGTTTACAACTACTGCTATCACGGAACGGTGGACGAAACGTTTGCGTCCTTGCGGGACGGGGTGGTGGGGCCGCGACGGGGGAATATTGGTCCACCGGTGAATCCCGCTGAGACGACGCGCGTAGTGGAGTTCAACGACCTGAATACGCTCGAAGACGCGCTGAAGCACCACGATGTGGCGGTGGTACTGGCAGAACCGGCGATGACGAACGTCGGAATTATTTTGCCGGACGATGGCTATTGGAAAGCAGCGCGAGAGCTGACGAAAAAGTACGGGACGCTCTTGCTGGCCGACGAGACGCACACGATCTGCGCTGGACCGGGAGGTTGTACGCGCGAGTGGAAGCTGGAGCCGGATTTTGTGGTGTTCGGCAAGCCGATTGGCAGCGGGATTCCGGGAGCGACGTATGGCTGTACGGAAGAGGTGGCGGAGCGGATTTCGGCGCGAATCGAGCTGGAAGACTGCGACGTTGGGGGAATCGGCGGGACACTTGCAGGAAATGCGCTGTCACTGGCGGCGATGCGTGTGACGCTCGAAAATGTGCTGACCCCGAAGGCCTTTGAAACGATGATTCCGCTGGCGAAGCGATTTGCAGGCGGCGTGGACGGAGAGATTAAGAGGCACGGACTGCCGTGGAATGTGCAGCAACTGGGCGCTCGCGCTGAGTATACATTTCGCGAAAAGCCGCCGAGAAACGGCGCAGAATCCGCAGCAGCCGGTGATTTTGAGCTGGAACGATTTCTGCATTTGTACGCGTTGAATCGTGGAGTACTGTTGACGCCGTTTCACAACATGGCGCTAATGTGTCCTGCGACGACGGAAGCCGACGTGGATCTGCACACGCGGATTTTCAGCGAGGCCGTGGAAGAACTCTTAATGTAATGGCACGGCAAGGTCGTGGGCAGGCGATCGTTCGAGTGGAACCGTTGGCGCGTGAATGATGCGCGCAGTAAAATAGGGTGTTTGGAGATGTCAGGAGGAAGTGACATGGCGACGGCGGAGACTCGATTGCAAAAGCCGGAGTTTGTGAATGAGCCGTTTGTGGATTTTACGAAGGCGGAGAATCGCGCCGCGATGCAAGCGGCGCTGAAGAAAGTGGCTTCGGAGTTTGCTCGCGAATATCCGATGGTCATCGCTGGGCAGGACGTGAA
>QHYO01000329.1 GCA_003224135.1 Acidobacteriota bacterium
ATTGACGGAGACGAAAGGTTTCACGCGCTGGCTCTCAACGGAGCTGGACGAGCGGCTTCCTGGTTTTGCGGAACAGATCAAGCTGCACATCACCGGGTGCCCGAATAGCTGCGGCCAGCATTGGATTGCGGACATTGGCATCGAAGGGAAGAAAATCAAGTCCGACGGAAAAATGGTGGACGCGTACTACTTCTGTGTGGGCGGCAGCGTGGGACAGATCGCGTCGATTGCACGGCCCGTCGGCTATCGCTGCGCCGCGACGGAAGTTCCGGATGCGATCGAGCGGCTCATCGTGAATTTTAAAGAAGACCGCGACGCGAACGAAGATCTGCGAACGTTCCTCGCGCGCCTTACCAACGAACAGATTCGCACGATTCTCGGGGGAGAATCATTTGTGCCGGTGCAGCGCGATGTGCCTGTGGGCAGAACGCCGGCGGGAGTGGAGGGTTAAGCAATGAGTTTATTTCCGATGTTTGTGAAATTGCGAGGACGTTTGGTTGTAGTGATCGGTGGCGGCGAAATTGCCGTAGGAAAAATCGATGGATTGCTGCGTGCCGGCGCGAAGGTTCGGGTCGTCGCTCCGGAAGTAAATGCTGCGTTCATTGAGCCGATTCGCAGTGGCAAGGTGGAATGGGTTGCGCGCAAGTTCCAGGTGCAGGACCTGGCCGGAGCGAGGTTTGTAATTGCGGCGACGTCAGCGCCCGGCGTGAATGCAGCGGTTTATCGTGAAGCGGAAGCGCGCGGAATTTTATGCAACGCGGTGGATGACATCGAGAACTGCCACTTTTATTACGGATCGGTTGTGCAGCGCGGTGATTTGCAGATTGCGATTTCGACGAACGGAAAAAGTCCCGCGTTGGCACAAAGGCTACGCCAGGAGCTCGAGCAGCAGTTTGGTTCGGAATACGAAGTGTGGCTGGAGTGGCTTGGGGCGGCCCGCGAGCTTTTGCGTGCGGCAGAGGGCGGCACGGAAAGCAACAAGCAGATGCTGCATCACCTGGCGAGCAAGCCGATGTACGAGCGTTTTATGAAAGAAGCGCGCAAAGAACCGTCGCAGCAAGGTGTTTCGTGAGCGGAAAAGTCTATTTAGTGGGAGCGGGGCCGGGCGATCCAGAGTTGCTGACGCTGAAGGCGGCGAAAGTTCTTGCAAGTGCTGAAGTTGTGCTGCATGACGCGCTGGTGAGCAGGGAAGTGTTCGCGCTGGTGACGCCCACGGCGCAATTGATTGATGTTGGCAAACGAGCGGGCAAGAAACTGCTGACTCAAGACGAAATCAACAGCCTGCTCGTGAACTATGCGAGCAAAAACAAAATCGTGGTCCGCCTGAAGGGCGGCGATCCATTGTTGTTTGGGCGCGCCGGTGAAGAGATCGAGGCGCTCCGAAGGGCGCAAGTCGATTTTGAAATTGTACCCGGAATCACGGCGGCGGTTGGCGCTGCCGCTGGCGCTAAAATTTCTTTGACGGACCGGCGAGTCGCTTCGCAAGTACTGTTCACCACGTTTTCGCGGGGTGAGAACGCGAATTGGTTGAATTGGGCCGCGGTAACTCCTGAGACGACGAATGCCATTTACATGCCGGGCACGCACTACGGCGAAGTCGCGGCGCGGCTGATCGAAAACGGACTGTCACCGGAGACGCCATGCGTCGTTGTGTCGCAGGCCTCGCGCGCGGAGCAGCAAGTGCGCTGGTCGAGCATTGCGGCGCTGTCGAGCGAAGCGGAATTGCCTGCGCCGTCGATCCTGCTTGTGGGCCGCGTGGCTTCTCAGGCAGAAGGACAAGCTTTCGATCAATGGGGAACACGGTTGGCGCCGGAAGTATTTCTGTCCGCCCCGGAGGGCGGCTTGCGACTGGATGAGTTGAAGAAGAACTGACGATTTCGCTTGCGGTGAATATTTTTCGTGAACGGAGAAATGGAATGAGTCAACAAGAACAAACAGTAGCGGAGCCGGCCAAGCAGCGAGGCCTTTCGATTGATGCGTGGGCGGTGTTGCTGGCATTCGTGCTGGCAGCGCTCGTTCGTGCGGGCGTGTTCAAGCACATCCCCTGGTGATGCAAGAAAAGTGAAGCAACAAAATTGGCGGAGATGAGGTGAAGTATGGCGGGCACAGTAGCTCTTCCCCAGGTGCGCCCGGTGAATCCGGGGCTGCAATTTTTGAAGGTGATTCCCGGAGTTTTGCTGCTCGCTGCGGTCGGCTACGCGGGCAAGCTGCTAGAAGCAAACGTCGGCAAATATGCAAAGGCGCACCACTGGACATTTCCAAACATTGAGTACGTGTTGTGGGCGATTCTGATCGGCCTCGCGATTTCCAATACAGTCGGTGTGCCGGAGATTTTTCGCGCGGGTGTGGCGACGTACGAATTTTGGCTGAAGGCTGGAATCGTGCTGCTCGGCGCGCGTTTTTTGCTGGGTGACGTGTTGAAACTCGGCGGAGCAAGTTTGGCGCTAGTTGGGATTGAGATCGTCGTGGCGATTGCTTTCATGACTTTTCTTGGCCGCGCATTCGGATTGAAGCCAAAGCTGACTTCGCTGCTGGCGGTTGGTTCCGCGGTTTGCGGAGTGAGCGCGATCATTGCGACCAAAGGCGCGATTGACGCCGATGATGAAGATTCGTCGTTCGCAATTGCGGCGATTCTTGCGCTGGGCGCTCTGGCGCTGTTCACGTTTCCGTTGATTGGGCACGCGATTCACTTGAGCGATCACGCGTACGGCGTATGGACGGGTCTTGCAGTGGACAATACGGCCGAGGCGGCTGCCGCGGGCGCGTTGTACTCCGATGCCGCAGGAAAGCTTGCTGTGCTGACGAAGACTACGCGCAACGCGTTGATCGGATTTGTGGTGCTGGCGTATGCGTTCTACTGGGCGAGCCGAGGGCAAGCGCAAGCAGTTGGAAACAAGGCGCTGTTTCTTTGGCAGAAGTTTCCCAAGTTTGTCCTGGGATTCCTACTGATTTCGGCGCTGGCGACGGCGGCGTTTTTCTCAAAGGACCAGATCGGCGCGCTGGCGAATCTTTCTCGCTGGGCGTTTTTGCTGACGTTTGCGGGAGTCGGGCTGCGCACCAACTTCAAGGCGCTGTCAAAGCAAGGGCTGAAGCCGTTCGCCGTCGGCGCGATCGGGGAAGTAGTGATTGCGGCCTTCACCCTAGGACTAGTATTCGCTGCGCAACGCGTCTTTCACTGGTAGAGCATTCGGCATTGGTAGGGACGTGCCGTAAAGGGTGGATCAGAGGGCGACGGAAATACTGAAAAGTGAAAAGCATCAAAACAAAAGAGTTATGGACGCCAAACTCTAAGAATATCAAAACACAAACCTTACGCTATTTGTAGGTTGAACAGCGCAAGTGACTTACTTATATCTGCAGTTACTATGGAATCGACGGAAGGTCAAGGAAAATCCCGACACTGAGCACTTTCGGAGTGCCAACACGCTTAGTTAGGACCGGGAGCGTCGGCCCTAGTCGTCTGGCGGACTTGGAATGTCTGGCTCTGGTCCGGTTCCTTCGCACCGAAATGATCGGCAAGGTCCTTCCCATCGAAGCTTGCCGTAAAGCTTTCCTTGATCTCCGGAAGCATCGCGCCGTTCCACTCATACCACTCCCGAACAATCTGACGGTATACGTCTTTCTGTCGCTCCTTAAGGTTTGCGCGCTCCAAGGGATCTTCAAGGACGTTGAAGAGGAACGTATTGTCGAGGATTTTGAGAAATTTATGATTGCCGTCGCGCGCCGCTCGCTGCGGGTTCGCTTTGAAGCGCCAAAATAATTTGCGCGGGACCGCTGCGGCATTTTGAGTGAGTATCGGCAACAAGTTCATGCCAGCGGTTGGATAGGCTGGATCGGGTTGTGTGCCGGCAGCGGCGAGAAGCGTTGGCATCCAGTCCATGCCGATGGAGACTTGTTCGGTTGTAAGGCCCCCGCGAATGCGTGCGGACACTGACACGAGCTACACCAGCAACCAAGAAATCCCCAGTGTGTCTAGAATTGAACAGCACGAGTCCTTGGCAGTCTCTAACATTTGGCACTCCACTGGTGGACGGCCGTCCGATGGACGGCATCTACATATCTCGCCATTTCTCTCATGACGGCCTGACGGAATAGATTACACATTTCGCTGGTGGAGTAGCTAACGGAGGATTCAATGCAATGGAAATCAGTTTCGAGAATTTCGATGGTGACAATTCCTCTAATGGTGGTTTGCGGTTTACTGGTCCCAGCTTCGTCAACGGGTCCCACAGCGCGGGCAGACGATGAGGACACAAAGGTATGCACGAATCATACCCTTCACGGCGAATACGGATTCGCCCTCGAAGGCGAGATCCTCGGACCGGGCCTCCAGTTCCGCGGCGTAGTCATGCAACATTATGATGGCAAAGGTAGTTTTACGCAGGTGGATCACATCGTGGTCAACGGCGTGCCACCCGCGGAGGAGTGGACGCCGGGCAGCGGGACCTATGCCGTCAATCCGAATTGCACTGGATCAGCTGTAATCAACGTGCCCGGGAATCCCCTTTCCCCGATTAACTTGCATTTCGTGGTGGTCAAACAGGGCAAGGAAATCCACCAAGTGGTCGACGCAAATGTGGTCACTGCCGTCGGCAACAAAGTCGAGTAATCGCTGCGATTAAGCAGTTGTGATGCATGAAAGCTGTTCCTCCCGTTTTCAAGGTCAAAAAGGAAATCTCGGATAAATACAGCCTAAGGAGCGACGACGATGCAGCATTCACAATTAAGCGATGGAAGAGATCGACTTGACCGCCGGGCCTTTTGCAAGGCCGCCGGCGTTGCGACCGCTGTCGGGGTAGTAGAGGCAAGCCTGGGAAGCGCGTTGGCCTATGCAGACCTCACCAAGGAGCAGCGTGACAAGATGACGCCGGACGAAATCCTCCAGCAGATGAAAGCTGGCAACGAACGCTTCCGGTCGGGCAAGCCGCAGCATCGCGATCTCATGCGCGAAGCTAAGGCGACTGCCAAGGGACAGTATCCTGCCGCGATTGTCTTCAGCTGTATTGACTCGCGAGCACCTGCCGAGTTGATTCTCGACTTTGGTATCGGCGATATCTTCAGCGGTCGCGTGGCAGGCAACGTTGCTGACGAGGACGTATTGGGCAGCATGGAATTCGCTTGCAAGGTGGCAGGCTCGAAAGTCGTGCTTGTCATGGGCCACACCGCCTGTGGCGCTATCAAGGGCGCCATTGACGAGGTGCAGATTGGCAATCTCACAGCGTTGCTTGTGAAGATCCGTCCAGCCGTTGAAGCCACTCACTACACGGGGGAGCGCACGGCCAAAAACTACGGGTTCGTAGATGCTGTGGCGCGAAAGAACGTGTCACTGACTATCGCCAACATTCGCGAAAAGAGCCCTGTGCTTCGGGACCTCGAATCCAGCGGCAGCATAAAGATTGCAGGCTCGATGTACAACCTCGAAACGGGAATGGTTGAGTTCCTCGAGTAGCGGTTAGGCCCGGGGTCTCTAGCTGAATCGACACTTCTCCCGTTGGCTGACTTCCATGATAGGTCTTTGTCAACCATGGGCAAAAGCTCTCCTGACGCGCTTCGCAGGAGCGCGCATGTAAATTCTTTCTGGTTCTTCGCCGCGTGTGTTGGCCTCTCATCCATGGTCTAGTTCTTGGATACTTGTAAGATGGTAGTTCGAAACCGAAGCTATCACCGGTCCGGATCTTAAGGTACGCGCCGCTACAACCGCCTTCGTTCGCCACTCGTGCTCGTAAGCTCCCTGACGGGCCGCACCTCAATGCTGCCCACGTGAGCGGGCGGCATTTGCGAGGCGACTTGGATCGCATCATTTAGGTCGGCGGCGTCAATCAGATAGAACCCAGCCAAGCACTCCTTCGTCTCGGCGAAAGGGCCGTCCCTGATGGACACCTTTCCGTTGCGGACCCGCACGGTGGTGGCGGTATGAACGGGTTGAAGGGCCTCCGAGGCAAGGCACCGGCCCGTGTTTCGGAGAGACTGATCGTAAGCCATACACTCATCGTCGGTCATGGCCCCGATTTGCTTCTCTTCACCGTAGACAAGGCATAGGAACTTCATAGGAGTCTCCTTCATTTCGAGTTCAATACTTCAATACCATAGTTGCTCGGGAAACTAAGACTGCCAGTTTGGCGACTACACGGGGTCAGCCGTAGCCCCTGTACTGTATTGTGATAGAGATCTGCCCACTTCGGTTTGGCGGACTCCCACGCTAGAAGGAAAGACATGAAGAGCGCGTCAAGACGGCGATGAGGACGCGCGGGTCGTGCTATTTGGAGGTGCGGTGGAGGAGTTGCTGGAAGCGGGAGTCGCTCCGGAGGGAAGAGAATGCGGGGTTGGCGTTGATTGCGGGGAAATCACGATAGCCGAGGTCGAGGGATTTTTGCAGAGTGGCAAGAGCTTTCTCCTTGTCGCCGTTCCCTGCGTAGAAGGAACTCAACCAGTAAAAATCATTCGAGGTCTTCACTGTCCTTCCCTTCAACACGGTGGACACGGCCTCGCCGTAGCGGTTTTGTGCAGCGAGCGCTTGTGCCCTGCCGAGGTTCGCCACGTCGGAATTTCCGCTTATCTCATCACAACGATCAAAAGCGGCCATGGCCTCCGGAAAGCGACCCTGCATATAGAGGGCGCGGCCGAGATGGTACTGCGCGTAGCCGAGGGAAGGGTTGAGTCGAATGGCCTGACCGGCTGGGATTGACGCGGGTATGATGGGTTTGTTCGCCGCATGGAGGCTGTGATGATTGTTCGCATGCGCGTGCTCCTGATCGTTCTCTTGTCCACTTCGCTGGCAATTGCCGGCAATAAGAAAAAACCACTCTTACCAGCATATGTTCTTAAAGCCCGAACGGTTGCCGTGCTGATCGACCCGAACGCGGGCACTTCGGCGACGTCTCCACTTGCTAACAAAACGGCTCAAGAAGACGTGGAGAAGGCGCTTATGAAGTGGGGCCGGTTCACTCCGGTGATGGACACGCAGACTGCGGATTTGGTGATCACCGTTCGCAAGGGTTCTGGGAAAATAGTTCAGCCGACGATTGGCGGCTTGCCGACCAACGATCGTCCTGTGGTTGTGCAGCCGACCGACAGTGGCATCCGACTTGGTGGGCAGAAAGGCCGGCCGCCAGACTCCACGCAACCCGCACCGCAAGATACGAGTCCTCATCCGCAAACAGAAATAGGGCCTTCCGAGGACATGTTCGTGGTCTATGAAGGCCATGTAGACGGTCCTTTGGATCGGGCTCCTGCTTGGCGCTATATGACAAGGGATGCACTGCATTCGCCGAACGTGCCCGCTGTTGAGGAATTTCGCAAGGCCATCGAAGAGGCCGAAAAACAGCAGAAAAGCAAGCCGTAGGCGAACACAG
Source organism: Acidobacteriota bacterium (assembly GCA_003224135.1). Lineage (GTDB taxonomy): Bacteria > Acidobacteriota > Terriglobia > Acidiferrales > UBA7541 > Acidiferrum. The sequence goes on from QHYO01000329.1 coordinate 7,353, forward strand.
GCCTCGCTGTCTGGGTTGTCGGGGTTTGGAGCATGGACTTGACGCTGAAGTTCTTGTAGCATCGCGCGCATGAAGAAAGTGAAATCCGACAAGCTCCGTTCCGCGGCGAAAGGCAAAGGAGCTCCCAAAGACGTTGAGGAATACCTTGCCGGTGTGCCGGAACCCGCCCGCAGCACCTTGAGCAAGGTTCGCGCAGCGATTCGCACCGCTGTGCCAACGGGAACTGCCGAGGTCATCAGCTATGGGATGCCAGCGTTCAAACACAACGAAGTGCTGGTGTGGTACGCCGCGTTTTCGAACCACTGCAGTTTGTTTCCCACGGGCGCAGTAATCGAAGCGTTTAAGAAAGAACTGAAAGGGTTCTCCACGTCCAAAGGGACCATACAGTTTTCAACGGACAAGCCGCTGCCAATTGCGCTTGTTAAGAAGCTGGTGAAAGCGCGAGTCGCGCAGAGTGCAAGCAAGAAACTGCGCTGACCGGATTTCCCCTCGAGCCCGCGCCTGACTTCGATGATGCAATATCGGCCTGGCGCCGCGCCTTGTTAGGTGTCGTTCCTATGTTCAACGGTTAATACGATTTTCCCTTGCGCATGTCCTTCTTCAAGATAACGGAGCGCTTCAGCCGCGTCGCTTAATGGGTAACGTCTATCGATGACTGGTACGACTTTTCCGGGTTCAAGAAGATCTTTCAGAGAAACTAAATCCTTATGATTTATATTCGCTATAAAGAAACACGTCTTCTTGTTCCCGATCAGCGACAGCAATGGTCCCAGCACTATGCCTTGTAAGATTCGAACCAAACCACCTCCGACGATGACATAAATTCCGCCCTGATTCAGCGCACGACTGTAATCGAAGATCGAATGATGGGCATTCGCACCCAGAATCAGGTCGTAGCGCTGCCCGCTCTGCGTGAAATCTTCTCGAGTGTAATCAATCACATGGTCGGCGCCAATCGATCGCGCCGTGTGCACATTCCTCGTGCTGCACACGGCAGTGACCTCCGCCCCGAACGATTTGGCAATCTGGACCGCAAATGTACCCACGCCACCGGACGCGCCATCGACCAGAATCTTGTGGCCTGGCTGAATGCGTCCCTTGTCGCGAAGGCCCTGAAGTGCAGTGATTGCCGCCACTGGTACGGCTGCTGCGTCCTCAAACGATAGGTTGGCCGGCTTCAGCGCCAATTTATCTTCAGGAGCACAGACATACTCGGCAAAGGCTCCCACTCCTGTTCCCCCAAACACCTCGTCGCCTGGTTGAAACTGCTTTACGTGTGTGCCAACCGCTTCCACTCGTCCTGCGATATCACAGCCGATGATCTTATGTCTTGGTGTGCGCAGCCCCGGGATCAGGCGGATCAACGGCGCACCTCTCATGGAGAATCGGTCCATTGGATTTACCGATGCCGCATGAATTTTTATCAAGACCTCATCGTTCTTAGGGGTAGGTTTTGCGACCTCCGCGAACTGCAACACATCCGGTGGTCCGTATTGAGTGCATACGATCGCTTTCATAAAGTACCCCTCAAGCCTCTTTTTGATCGGGATCCTGCTGCGATGCTGTAGCGCACGACAAGCGGGCCTGGCGGGAAGTATAGGACAGACTCATATTTCGGTGCATCGCAGAAAGCGCGTGACCGCAGTGGATGCGGCGCATCGAAGAGTTGCGTCTACCTGGTACGCGCGCAGATGTGTCCAGCACGTGCTAGAGTGGGGCGGAAGAACTTCAGAACGAGGTGATCCAAATGACTACTTACGGCGGAACAGAATTGGCTAACTCATTTCGGACAGTACGGAAGAACACTATCCAGGTGGCGGAGGATATTCCGGAATCGCAGTACGAGTATGTTGCCGCGCCTGAATGTAAAACCGTGGGGCGTATGTTGACTCACATTGCCATCGCCGTACGGTTTTGGGACGACATTCACAGGAAGCAGCGGCGGACTACGATGCAGGGCATAGACTTTTTCGCGATGGCTGAACGTGCCGAGTCCGAGGAGAGCGCGCCACGCTCGAAGGCGGAAATTGTAGAGTTGCTGCGGACGGAGGGCGAACAGTTTGCGGCGTGGCTGGAGACGTTAACGCCGGAGTTTCTGGCCGAGATGGTGACCGAAGGCGACGGAAAAACGGCGAAATCGCGCTTCGAATGGCTGCTTGGCGCGAAAGAGCATGAACTACATCATCGCGCGCAGTTGATGCTGATCGAACGGCAACTGGGCATCGTGCCGCACCTGACGCGCCAGCGCAAGGAGAGGATCGCGCAGATGCGCGCCGCCAAGGCCTGAAGCACGGACACTGTGGCTTCAGCCGCGGCTGGTGCGGACCAGTCCTGCCAGGACGCCTCGCATATATGCAAAGCTACTGATGACGCCCGGCATCGGATCGTCGGCGTTAATTTCGTATTCCAAATCGACGAAGCCCTTATAGCTGATCGCGATCAGGGCCTCAAATATTTTCGGCACCGGCATGATCCCGTCTCCCACGGCGACCTGGCTTTCTTTGTCCTGGAAGTTTGTCAGGTCCTTCATGTGAACGTTAAACAGCCGCGGACCCGCTTCTCGGATTGCCTGAACCACATCCGTGCCGGCGCGAACTGTGTGTCCCACATCGATGCAACAACCCATTCGGCGATCCATACTCTTTACCGCTTTTAGTACATCAAGCGGCGAATGCCACAACTTGTCCTCCGGCCCGTGATTATGAATCGCGAAACGGATATCGTACTCTCTTACGAACTTCTCGATTCGCGGCAGAGTCTGTGGTGCTGGGTCGCCGGCGACAATGACGGGAATCCCTGCTCGTTTGCAATATTCGAATTTGCTCCGGATGTCCGCATCTTCGTCTTTCTCGAAATAAATCGTTCCGGCAGCGTGGGGTTTCATGCGCGCCGCGGCGTAGTCCGCCAGCGCCGAGAGCTCCTGCTGCATATACGACGGGAGGTGATCTTTGACGTCTTTTAGATTTAATTCAAACACATTCAGCTGCTTCACGAAGCCAATCATTTGCGCGCGATTGAAGTTGCGGAAGGTGTAGCTGGCCAACCCCAAACGAACGGGCGATGCTTCGCTGGGTGATGGGTGTTCCTGAATCAGTGCGAAGGCGTCCTTCGAAGCGAACGCCGATGTAATGAGTGCACTCGAGCGAACAAAATTACGACGGGAAAGGGTGTTTTTCATAAGCGGTTAATCGCCGAATTTCTCCTGATCGTGTGAAAACTTCGGGCGTAGTATACATCCGCGTTCCGCATTCTCTGGACACTCACTACCTGAAAAAAGGCAAAGCCGACAAGAGCGCTCATCGGACCGTTTCTGAAGCCGCTGGCCTTCAGCCTTCGTGACACAGCCTTCGTGCTGAGCCTTCGTGCTGAGTTGACTTAGGTTTGCTGTGCCACTTAACATGACTGCCATTCATGATCAACGAAACGATTTTGCACTACCGCATCCTCGAACGGCTAGGAGGAGGCGGTATGGGTGTTGTATACAAAGCCGAGGACACACGACTGGACCGCTTTGTAGCGCTGAAATTTCTACCTGAGGAGTTGGCGCGCGACGCGCACGCACTGGAGCGGTTCCGGCGCGAAGCGAAAGCGGCTTCAGCGCTGAACCATCCGAATATCTGCACGATTTATGACATTGGCGAGGAAAACGGCCGGGCCTTCATCGCAATGGAATTCCTGGAAGGCGCCACGCTGAAGCAGCGTATCGCTGGACGTCCGCTGGAGACGGAATCGCTGCTGGCGCTGGGGATCGAGATTGCCGATGGGCTGGCCGCGGCACATTCGAAAGGAATTGTTCACCGCGACATCAAACCAGCAAATATTTTTGCCACGGCGCTGGGCCACGCGAAGATTCTGGATTTCGGCCTGGCAAAGGTCGCGGTTGCGGGCGGGTCGTCGGCGTCCGAGAACACGATGACGCGCACAGTGGACTCGGAGCACCTGACGAGTCCTGGCTCGACGCTGGGCACGGTTGCGTATATGTCGCCGGAGCAGGCACGCGCGAAAGAGTTGGATGCGCGGAGCGACTTGTTTTCGTTTGGGACGGTGCTGTACGAAATGGCGACGGGAACGCTGGCGTTTCGCGGCGAAAGCACTGCGGTGATTTTCAAATCGATCTTGGACGAGACGCCGGTGTCACCACTGCGGCTGAATCCGGAGTTGCCGCCGGGCCTGGAACCGATTGTTTTCAAAGCGTTGGAGAAGGATCGGAATTTGCGCTATCAGAGCGCGGCCGATCTGCGGAGCGATTTGGCGCGGCTGAAACGTGACCTGGATTCCGGGCGTTCGGGAAGCGCGGCGACTTCAGCCAGCGCGTCCTCTGCAAGTACGTCTGCGGCTGCAGCTAGTTCGGGCTCGATTCCTGCGGCCGCGGTTTCAAGCAGTTCGCGAAAATACGTGATCGCTACCATAGCAGTGGTTGTGCTTGGTGTGGCCGGAGCGGCGGGAGCGTATTTGCTGCGCGGCAGGTTGGAAGCGCAGAAGGTTACGTCGCTTGCGGTGCTGCCTTTTGTGAATGCGACGGCTGATCCGAACAATGAGTACTTGAGCGATGGATTGACGGAAAGTTTGATCGGAACGCTTTCGCAACTGCCGAATTTTAAGGTGATGGCACGAAGCACGGTGTTTCGATTTAAGGGCAACCAGGATGACCCGCAAAAGATTGGACAGACGCTGCAGGTAGGCGCGGTGCTGATGGGTCGGGTGACGCAGCACGGCGACGAACTGGGAGTTCAAGCGGACCTGGTGAATACGGCAGATGGCACGGAGATGTGGGGTTCGCATTATGCGCGGAAGCTGGCAGACATCACGCAGGTGCAGAGCGACATCACGCGGGACGTTTCGAAGCGGCTGCAAGTTCATCTGACGGGCACAGCGGAGCAAAAGTTGGGCCGTGCGGGAACGACGAATCCGGAAGCTTACAGGCTTTATTTGGAAGGGCGGCAGCAGTGGTACGGGCGAACTCCGGAAGGACTGAAGAAAAGTATTGAGTTGTTTCAGCGCGCGATTGTTGCAGATCCGAATTATGCGTTGGCGTACGCAGGCTTGTCCGACGCTTACTGCGTCTCGACAGGATACGGGGTGGTTATCCAGCCGAAACAGGCGTTTGCACTGGCGGATGAAGCATCGCGGAAGGCGCTGGAACTGAATGACGCCTTGCCAGAAGCACACACTGCACGGGCAATGGCGCTGACGTCTGCGTGGAAGTGGAACGAGTCCGAGAAAGATTTTCGGCGGGCCATCGAGCTGAACCCCAATGATGCGTCAGCGCACTACTTTTATGCGTTTCTTTTCCTGATGCCGGAAAACCGTATCGAGCAAGCGCTGGAGGAGTTCCGCACCGCGTTGTCGCTGGACCCGCTCTCCGGGATTGTGAACGTGAACTACGGGCTGACGCTGATGGTGGCGCACCGGTATCCGGAGGCGATTGCGCAAATCAACAAGGTGCTGGAACGTGATCCTTCGTTTGGGCCGGCGCATTTTTATTTGTCACAGGTCTATGCGTCGACTGGGCGATATACGGACGCGGTGAGCGAATTGCAAAAAAGCGCGAGCACCAGAGGCGTTGTCCGGCATTCGGAGAATTCGGACCTGCAAGGGTACATCAAGCTGTTGCTCACTCCGGGTATCATTGGACCTCCCACGAACATCGCAGTGAGTTATGCGTTGGCGGGAGATCGCAACAAAGCGTTCGAGTATTTGGAGAAGGCATACGCCGAGCAAGATTCTGAACTGATGGCTTGCATACGGTTTCCGGCGTTTGATTTGCTGCATTCCGATCCGCGCTACGCGGACTTCATGCGACGCCTGGGGCTGCCGCAGTAGCGGCGGACCTGGGGCCCGCGCGCGTCCGCTAAAGATGGGTGGAAAGCGTATTACACCGGCTGGCCGCGGTGCATCGAAAGAGCATCCATTTGGTATGCGCATGAAGAGGGTAGCCAGTGTGTGCCATCGCGGGAAAAAACTACAGATTGCGCAGATGCGCGCTGGAAGGCGTGAAGGTTGGAGACGAAGCTAATGCCAGCCGTCGAACCCCGAGATTGCCTGGGGAGTGGTTTATAAAGCATTGACGGTCAGATTTGTGCCTGAGCTTTACTCGAGAATCTTTCCGACAAGCCACATGTGACCGAACGGGTCGACTACAGCGCCTTGGAGCATGCGTTTGATCGGGTTCGGTCCAATCGTCTGATGTTCATGTTCCACCACAGGATCTTGGTCGATAGCGCCAGCAGCCAGCGCTTGACGGTGCACCGAGACCGGATCGTCGACGAAAAGCTCGATCCTCACTGTGGTGAAACCGGCGGACGATGGGCTGCGTGTGCCGTAATCAGGCGCTTCGGAGGCCAGGAAGAACTTGGCGCCGTCAATCGAAAGTCCTGCGACTACGTGTTCACCGCCGTTCAGATGCCACAAGAGCTTGGCGCCGAAAGCGGCTTGGTAGAATTTTATCGCGGCGTTTCCGTCGCTCACGGCCAACATGGGAGAGATCTGAGTCACCAGTCGCCTCCATCGTAGTAACGCCTCCACGGTAACAAGAGGACAGGCACAGGCTAGCGAAAACGTCGATAAGAGGGAAGTCCCGATCGGAAAACGGAGCGTCGCGTGATGATCCGGTTTTTGTCATGGCTTAGCGCAGTCTTCTGGATTTTTCTCGGCGTGGCGTTCATGCTGCGTATGCGGCAAATGTTGGATGGCGTGGCTTTTACGAGTCCCGATGGCTTAACAGGAGTTACGGCGATTTTTGCCGGTCTTCACGTCGGTATCGGGACAATTATCTTAGTGCTCTGTTTGTATAGGCTTTACCTGCTAGGGGTGTTTGTGTCGGCGTGCGCAGCGAGCGGCCTTGCAATTGTTAGATTATTTGGAATGGTGGTTGATCACGCGTTCACGGCGTCCCAACTTCGCGACCTGGTTCCAGAGGTACTTGGACTGTTCATTGTAGTAGCACTCATTCCCCGTCAAGCAGACGGGCAGGAATTCTTGATCAGTCGTGCCGCGAATTACAAAAATGTTCGTCAAGCGGTAGCAGAATCTAACGATCGGTCGCAAGATCGGTGGTTTTTCGGCGAAACAGGATCAGCCACCACACACTGATTATAAGAAACCACGGAAGCACGTAGATCGCGATGATTGCGGAATGAGTCCGTCACCAACAACCATCAGTGCTCCGCCTGGTAGCGACGCCGAGATCAGGCAGTCCCAAACACTCCAGAAAAACAACACCCATGAAAATGGGCTAACCACGAACCGGGTAGCCCGCATAGCCCAGGTCCGGTCTCTGAATATTCCTGCCGCGGTCACGGCACAAATGAATGACAGAACTGAGATCCCGAAGGCGAGAAGGATGCGGCTCAGGTAACGATAACCAGTTATGGGAAGTTCGGGGTGTAAATTTGAATAGGCTCTTTGTTGTCTGAGGTCCAAGAACCAAGTGATGAACACATAGGAGGCAGCAAGAAACACAGGAATACTGACGAGAAGTCCGAATGGAGCGGCGACGGTCGTGGAGCGGCGTCTTCTCATTGGTTTCTGACCCGTAAGAGTTTTGGCCGCCAACTACTAAAGGCCGAGAACGGTGACGAGTTCGCGGACGGAGGCGGAGGATTTTTGCAGGGCGGTGTTTTCGTCGGCGGTGAGCTTGATTTCGACGATTTCTTCGGCGCCTTTTGCGCCAAGCTTCACCGGGACGCCTACGAAAAGACCCTTGATGCCATATTCTCCTTCGAGATAGACGGCGCAGGGCAGAATTTTATTTTTGTCTTTGAGGATAGCTTCGACCATTTCGACTGCAGCGGCGGATGGGGCGTAGTAGGCGGAGCCGGTCTTGAGCAGGTTGACGATTTCCGCGCCGCCTTTGCGGGTGCGTTCGACGATGGCGTCGATCTTATCTTTGGGGAGCAAGTCGGGGAGGGGAATGCCGGCTACGTTTGAATAGCGTGGGAGCGGAACCATGTCATCGCCATGCCCGCCGAGAACGAACGAGTGAACGTTTTCGACGCTAACTTTGCATTCCATGGCAACGAAGGCGCTCATGCGAGCGGAGTCGAGTACGCCTGCCATGCCAAGAACGCGCTGCTTGGGGAAGCCGCTCACCTTGAACGCGGCCTGGGCCATGGCGTCGAGCGGATTGGTGACCACGATAATGATGCAATTCGGCGAATGTTTGACGATTTGTTCGACGACGGCTTTGACGACGTCGTAGTTGGCTTTGAGGAGATCATCGCGGCTCATGCCTGGCTTGCGCGGGAATCCGGCAGTGATCACAACAATGTCGCTGTTGGCTGTGCCGGAGTAATCGCCGGACGCGGTTGAAATGCCGATAGCGTGCGCGTCAGTCTTGGTGATTGGCGCGGATTCGAGGATGTCGAGCGCTTTGCCGGCGGGCGGACCGTCGAGAATATCGGTTAGCACGACGTCGGCGAGTTCCATGTCGACGATACGTTGCGCGGTGGTCGAGCCGACAAAGCCGCTGCCTACCACGGTTACTTTTTTTCTGCTCATAGTGTTCCTTTCTTACGCTTCTGTCGAAGATCGTTGTTTGCCGCCACAAGAACTGAAGAGAGATTTCTCGCTTCGCTCGGAATGACGACGTAAAAAAGGGATGACGACACAAAAAACATTATCCGGCGACAGCTGCGAGCTTCATGTTCTCGATAATGGCGGTAGCGAATGCGGAAGTGCCGACCTTGGTGGCGCCAGGCATCATCCGTTCGAGGTCGTAGGTGACTTTCTTTTGTTGAATGGTGCGGGCGATGCCGTCTTCAATCAGCCTCGCGGCTTCGTTCCAGCCGAGGAATTCGAACATCATCGCGCCGGAGAGCATCACGGAGCCGGGATTGATGACGTCCTTGTCGGCGTATTTTGGCGCGGTGCCATGGGTCGCTTCGAATACGCCGAAGCCGTCGCCAATGTTGGAGCCCGGCGCCATGCCAAGTCCGCCAACCTGTGCAGCGCAAGCGTCGGAAAGATAGTCGCCGTTGAGGTTTGAAGTGGCAAGTACGCTGTACTCGTCGGGACGCATCAGGACTTGCTGAAACACGGAGTCGGCGATGCGGTCATTGATCATCAACTTTTGTTTCCATTGGGCCTGACCGTGGGTCTTGTAGATCGAACTAAGAGTCTGACTGACTTCGTCGTAGATTGTTTTCTTGAAGGCCTCGGTAGCTTGATCGAGACCAGGCTCGATCGCCGCGGCGTTTTGTTCGATGGAGATCTGCGGATTTTGGTCGAGGTTATCAACGATCCAGCTCTCGCGCTCAGTGATCGTTTGCGCGCGGAACTCTTCCTGGGCGAGTCCATAGCCCCAGTCGCGGAAGCCGCCTTCGGTAAATTTTTGAATATTCCCCTTGTGAACGAGGGTTACACTCTTGCGTTTGTGGGCCAGCGCGTACTTGATAGCGCGCCGGACCAGGCGCTTGGTTCCAGTCGGCGAAATCGGCTTGATGCCAACTCCGGAGTCCCAGCGGATTTGCTTCTTGCGGCCTTTCAGCATGTCGTTGTTCAGAAATTCGAGGAGCTTTTTTGCTTCGGGCGAGCCAGACTTCCACTCAATGCCGATGTACACGTCTTCGGTATTTTCACGGAAGATGAAGACGTTCAGTTTTTCGGGATGCTTAACAGGGGAGGGAACTCCTTCGAAGTAGCGCACCGGACGCTCACAGGAATAGAGATCGAGAATCTGGCGCAGCGCGACGTTAAGGGAGCGGATGCCGCCGCCGACTGGAGTGGTGAGCGGTCCCTTGATGGCCACGCGAAAATCGCGGATGGCTTCGACGGTATCATTGGGTAACCATTCTTTGAAAGCGTTGAACGCTTTTTCACCGGCGAACACTTCATACCATGCGACGCGGCGTTTGCCGCCGTATGCTTGTTCTACAGCAGCGTCGAAAACGCGGCGCGAAGCCTTCCAGATGTCGCGGCCAGTGCCATCACCTTCGATGAAGGGAATGATCGGGTTGTGCGGAACTTGTAGTTCGCCGCCGCCGTAATCGATAGGAGTTCCTTCTGACGGAACGGCTTGCCCGTTGTAGCTGCTCTTCATCTTGCCCGACCCCCCGTGGGTATCTTTGAACGCGGTGCGCAGATTTGCGGTTCCGCAATGGTGCATTTCGGCACGTGTGGCCGAATTGCAAACGATATCACAAGGCGGCTTGGCACCGAAATCCGCGGCAGTCCGCAAAATTTGCGCGCGCTCTGGAAAGTCGGCGTAAACTCTGCGTGTTAGAAGCGGCGACGTTTCGCTCTGGCACGCTTCAGGGAGACGACAGCATGATGCTTGATTGGAATGGTTATCAGAAGGCGATTGGCGGCAGGCTCGGAGAATTGGCAAAACTTTCACCGGATACGGTGAAGGGCTATATGACGCTTTCCGCGGCGAACGCTCAGACAACGCATCTTGGCGAAAAGACGCGGCAACTGATTTCGCTGGCGGTCGCGGTTACAACGCGTTGCGACGGTTGCATCGTGTTCCATACCGACGCGGCGCTAAAAGCCGGAGCATCGAAGGAAGAGATTAGCGAAGCGCTGGGAGTCGCGGTGGCGATGAATGCGGGAGCGGCGCTGATTTATTCGACGCGCGTGCTGGATGCCGTAGAGGCGAAGACCGCCGCGATAAAATGACTAAGCGGGAAGTCAGAAAATATAGAGGAGCGCGGCAGTTTTGCGCCCCCAACTGAAAAAATCGAAGGATACTTAGTCGTAGTATTCCTGGCCGAGATGGGTGATTAGCTCTTTGCCCATCATCCAGCGCAGCGTGTTCTTCAACTTCATGGATTGAATGAAGAGGTCGTGTTCTGGATAGAGTTCCGGGCCGGTCATCGGCGACTTGAAGTAGAAGCTAAGCCACTCCTGGATGCCGCGGAAACCTGCGCGCTGTGCAAGGTCGAGGAAGAGGACCAGGTCGAGAACGATGGGCGCGGCAAGAATTGAATCGCGGCAGAGAAAGTCCACCTTGATCTGCATCTTGTAGTTGAGCCATCCGAAGATGTCGATGTTGTCCCAGCCTTCTTTGTTGTCGCCGCGCGGCGGGTAATAGTTGATGCGGACTTTGTGGTGAATTTTGCCGTAGAGCTGCGGGTACAGCTGAGGCTGGAGGATATATTCAAGCGCGCCCAGCTTTGATTCTTC
>QHYO01000330.1 GCA_003224135.1 Acidobacteriota bacterium
GGACGCGAACGCCTTACCGCTTGGACGCTTAAGATCGTCGCGGCCCTGGCGGATGGGCCAGTCCGCGGGTACACCAGTTTCGCACATTTCCTCGTTCCTCAAGCTTCCACGAAACTTACTCTTTCCGACCTTCGGCCTGCGGAAATTGCCGAGCTCGTCGAAATCGTGGCCGCAGGCTGAGCGTTTTTTGCCGGCCAATGGCGCCTGTCAATGCCACCGCTGGATATCGAATCAGTCTTTTCGCAAGGAAGAATTCCATGGGCCCAAGGGGGAACTCAGCTCAATGCGTAATGCGGAATCTTGCCACCGTAGTGATTGCTCGCGCCCTGTCGTTGTTACCTTTCGTGCGGAAGCTCTTTGCCTAGATCATTTTTGCACTCGATGCTACGAATTTCTGGACGACATCGATCGTCGCCAGCAGTTGAACCAGGCAGCGCCTGGTTCCGCGCTCGAACATGTCCTCATTGCCGATGAGTGCGCGCGGCGTGCGCTGGACATCTGCATGAGCGCAACCATTCTGAACAACCTCGAACGCGCGCGGTTACTGGACATCCTGCTGTGGTGTGGCGACATTTCTAGCGTGCACCGTCCGAAAAATGTACGGGCGGAATTCAAAGACGCACCGAGGCCGTGTGAAAAGCCGGTGCTGAAGCGACCTGTTAAGTCCACTAGGACTGTGCCGTTTTAGCTACGGCTCGGGCCTGCATGCCTTCGCTTCATCGTCGCCTTGCGAGCCGTCGAAAATATCGGTGGCAAGAGTTACAAGGTGAGCGAAGAAACGACAGCCTCATGAAAATTTCGAGCGCTATAAGCACAACAAAATAAGGTGTTTGCAGATACGTATTCCGTGGTACTACGGATGCATATACTTAAGGATGTCGCGGGGGGTCCAGTTGTAGTACTACTCTATCGACCCTGCGGCGGCTTTTCCGTCAGCTCCGCCCCTCATCATCCAGATGCAAGGCGCGAAGCAGAGCAGCACTGTCTCTGCGTGTGGTTAGGGTGTAAAGCGACGGAGTTGCGTACCACGTAAGGACTAGAAAAGTTGGAGCCACAAATAGCCAATCCGGTTCCCCGCTGGAAAGACCGCCTCGCAGCGCTTCGCAATACTTTGCCGATTTTTCGAATGGTGTGGGAAGCTTCGCCGCAAATTGTGGTTATGAATATCAGCGTGCGGCTGATCGTGTCGTTGTTGCCGCTGGCAATGCTGGCGGTCACAAAAATCATCATCGATTCAATTTATAACTACACCGCCCACCATACACCGTTGCCGACTTACTTCTGGTGGCTTGTTTTCTCTGAATTTGCGCTGGCCTGCATTTCGACAATCCTAGTCCGGCTCACCGACTATTGCGATACGGTCCTTGCCGACAAGTACGCAAAGCACGTCAGCATCCGCATTATGCAGCACGCGTCGCGGCTGGACCTCACTTCGTATGAAGATTCGACCTTCCAGGACAAACTGGAACGGGCCCGCGTGCAAGGCACGGACCGCGTACTGATGATTCAAGCCGCAGGTCGTTTGATCCAGCAGATTGTTACCACCGCCAGCCTGGCATTCAGCATATGCCTCTTTTCGCCATGGCTGCTTTTTGCATTGATCGTCTGCGTGGTTCCCGCATCTCTTGGTGAAACGCACTTTGCATTTCTCGGCTATTCCTTGAGCTTCGCGCAAACGCCAGCGCGCCGTGAAATGGAATATCTGACCGTACCTTGTGGGGCGCTTCACGAATCTGGCGATGCGCCTGCACGGAGAAACGGCGCGACTTGCCCGCAAGCGTCTGCTGGTTGGCTCTCTGTTGACACTGCTCGGCACGCTCGGCTACTACGGGACTTATGCGTACGTGATCTATCAGACGGTGGCTGGCGTCCTGACCATCGGCATGCTCACGTTTCTTGCGGGCGCCATTGCGGGCGCCAGTTCCAACATCCAGCTGGTGTTCTCGACATTTTCGACCATCGCCGACCAGGCTTTATTTGTTGGTGACCTTCTGGATTTCTTCGCAGTGAAACCGGTTGTGTCGTCAAAGCCCGGAGCCATCGCGGTGCCACGTCCGATTCGCCAGGGATTCGAGTTTCGAAATGTTTCGTTCGCGTATCCGAACGGACGCGAAGTTCTGAGCGGCGTCAGCTTCAAACTCTCTCCGGGAGAACGCATCGCGCTGGTTGGTGAAAACGGCCAGGGAAAAACCACGATCGTAAAGTTGCTGACACGGCTGTACGACCCGAGCGGCGGCCAGATCCTGTTGGACGGTGTGGACCTTCGTGAGTACGACCAGGAAGATCTGTGGCGCGAAATCGGCGTTATTTTTCAGGACTTCATGCGCTACGACCTGACGGCGACGGAAAACATCGCGATGGGCCGCATCGAAGAGAAAGACAATATTTTCCGGATTCGCTCCGCCGCCCAAAAAAGCTTGGCCGAAGAAGTGATCCGCAAACTTCCGCACGGGTATGACCAGCGGCTCGGCACTCGTTTTGACGGCGGAACCGATCTTTCCGGCGGTGAATGGCAAAAGCTCGCTCTCGCTCGAGCGTACCTCCGTGAAGCACAGGTGCTGGTGCTTGACGAACCAACCGCCTCGCTCGATGCAAAATCGGAGCACGAAGTTTTTCAACGTTTCGCTGAACTCACTCGCGGAAGGATGGCCATGCTGATTTCGCATCGCTTCTCGACAGTGCGCATGGCTGACAGAATTTTTGTTTTGCAAGGCGGAAGAATCGCCGAAGAGGGACCGCACGACCAGCTGATGCAAAACGGCGGGCGGTACGCAGAAATGTTTGAGCTGCAAGCGGCGAGCTACCGGTAGTCTGGGGGAAGCAAGGTCATGGCAACTAGCATTGAATTGGTGCTGAACCTGCGCAGCGCGCGGGAATGGAATAGCGCCTTTGAAGACGCGGATGGAACCGCGCACTGGAAAAACTCTGCCGGAGCGGAGGAATGCAGCCGCCGGCTCGAGCGAATCCTTACCGCCGCCCGTGTCGGCGGTTTGAAACCGCAGACGAAGTCGCGCCGCGCGATCAGCTCACCACTTCGTGAAGATTTGGCATTGCAGGAAGCGGTAATCGCGCGGGCAGTTCAGTTTTTGCAAAGAAGGCAGGCTTCCGGGGCATTTCTGGAACTTGAATGGCGCTCGCTTACCTCAAACACAAAGATCGTGGAAGAGAGCACGCAGGAAAGCCGTGCCGCTCTGAAGATGGTGGACGAACTGCCAGTCGTAGCGGGCGGAAAGGGCGGAGGAGAGCTTCGCGTGCGGACTGTTGCTGAGCGTTATCTGCAAGCAGCAGGATTTTTGTTCGACAGATCGGAACTGGTGGCATTTCTCGCAGCGCTGCAGGAGGATTTTGAACTGACGAATGCGGAAATATCTGCGCTGAAGGGATTTTTGAGCCAGATTCTGCTGGAGCAAGTCGCGGCGCATGCTCGGAAGCTCGCAATGCCCGGCCGGACCTCGACTTCAGCACAGACCGATGCCGCAACCGCGCCGAGGCTGTCGGCGATGATCGCAAGTCTGCGCACGCTTGGTCTGACCGACTGGGACAAGCTATTCGTCGAGGTCAGTTTGTGCGAGCAAGCCCTGTCCCAGGATCCTGCGCGAGCCTTCGACAAGATGGAAAAGGCGGCCAAATCCGACTACCGCACTGCGGTTGCCGAACTTGCGCGAAAATCCGGGGAAAGTGAAGCCGAAGTCGCGCGTCGCGCCGTGAAATTGGCGAGTCAGCCGCATCGCGGAACAAATGTTCGCGCGAATGAACGCCGCTCGCACGTGGGTTTTTACTTTGTCGGCGAAGGCCGGCAAGCGCTGGAGCGGGCAATCGGAATCAAAGATTCATGGCTGGTGAGTTTTGCAAAAGTGTTAAAGCGCTGGCCGGATGGTTTGTACGTGGTCGGCATCGAGTTGCTGATGGTCGCACTGTTGACGGCCGTGGTGATCGGGGCGGAAGTGAATGTGCCCATTTTTCTAGTCGTGGCCTTGTTCCTGCTTCCCGCGGCGGAGAGCGCCGTGGCCATCGCGAATCAATTGGTCGTGATGTTCGTGAAACCGCGCACCTTGCCGAAAATGGATTACTCCGCCGGAGTACCCGCGGAAAGCAAAACCCTGGTTGTCGTTCCTACGCTCTTGGTCAGTCGCGAACAGATGGAACGCTCCGTGCGCGACCTTGAAATCCGTTTTCTTGGAAATCGTGACGCCAATCTTCATTTTGGCCTGCTCACGGATCCTCCGGACGCCGCGACGCAGTTTGATAAACGGGACGAACTGGCCCCCGAATGCGCCCAGCTGATTGAACAGCTCAATGAAAGATACGCGCATGAAGGCAAAGGCACTTTTTTCCTGTTTCACCGGGACCGCACATTCAACTCCATTGAAAAAGTCTGGATGGGCTGGGAACGTAAACGTGGAAAGCTTCTCGACTTGAACAATCTGCTTTTGGGAAAAATCAATAATTTTTCCACGGTCGCCGGCGAAAAGTCATTGCTGAGCGGAATCAAATACGTGATTACTCTGGACGCTGACACGCAGCTGCCGCGCGACGCCGGCCGTAAGCTGGTAGGCGCGATCGCTCATCCTTTGCAACGCGCGGTAGTCCATCCGATTTCGAATGTTGTTGTAGAGGGCTATGGAATCCTGCAGCCGCGTGTGGGAGTGAGCATTCACTCCGCGAACCGCTCGAGGCTGGCTGCGCTTTTTTCCGGCGATTCGAGCTTTGACGTCTATACGCGCGCTGTTTCCGATGTTTATCAGGACTTGTTCCAAGAGGGAAGTTTCACCGGCAAAGGAATCTATGAGGTGGAAATTTTCCAGCAGGTCGTTGAACGCCGGTTCCCGTCAAACGCAATTCTGAGCCACGACATGATTGAAGGCGCATACGCGCGGGCGGGTTTGCTTTCTGACGTGGAAGTGATTGATGACTACCCATCCCGCATTGCGGCGTACAGCAAAAGGAAACATCGCTGGGTGCGCGGCGATTGGCAGATTCTTTTCTGGCTTTTTCCGCGGGTACCGGATTATTTCGGAAATGTAGTGCGCAATCCGATCAATCTGATATCGCGCTGGAAGATTTTGGACAATCTACGCCGCAGCCTCACCGAGATTGCGATGCTTTCGATTCTCGTGAGTGGCTGGCTGTTTCTTCCCGGTAAAGCACTCTACTGGACGCTGGCGACTCTCGGCCTGTTCGTGCTTCCGACGTATTTGCAGTTCACCCTTTCGATTTTGCGCAGTGGCACCGCTAAATTCGCGGCGCGCTTCTGGAAAGAATGGTTTTCCGATTTTGCGGCCGCGAACGCTCACCTGCTGATGAGGCTGGTTTGCTTGCCGCAACAAAGCATGGTCACCCTGGACGCAATTGTGCGCGCCGGAGTCCGCATGGCCGTGACGCGCCACAAACTTCTCGAATGGGAGACTGCTGCCGAAGCGGAAAGCAGCAGCGGCAAAAGAACCAGTCCCGTTGATTTGTATCTAAAAGCGACGCCTTGGCTCACCATCGTATTCGGTGTGTTTCTCGCCGTCGACCGTTGGGAATCGTTTGCGGTTGCCGCGCTGCTGCTACTGCTTTGGGTCGGATCTGATGCCTTTTCGAATTGGCTCGACCAACCGCTGCCTGAAGACGGCTTGCGCATCGGGCCTCGTGATGAAGCGCTCCTTCGCACCTCTGCGTTGCGCACCTGGAGATTCTTCCGGGAATTCAGCAATGAGAATGAGAATTATCTGATTCCGGACATCCTGAAAGAAGAAGGCAGC
>QHYO01000331.1:0-1376 GCA_003224135.1 Acidobacteriota bacterium
AACGCCAGTCTGGTTTGAAATCACAAATCTGATGATTCCGACGCTGAATGATGATCCCGAAGAAACGCGAAAACTTGCGGACTGGATTCTCGAGAATCTGGGACCGGACATTCCGCTGCACTTTACGGCTTTTCATCCTGATTTTAAATTGCGCGACAAGCCGCCCACGCCGCCAGAAACCCTGCACCAGGCGCGGCGCATCGCGCTCGAGGCGGGGCTTCATTACGTCTATGAGGGAAACATAGTCACCGACGCCGGCTCGACGTTCTGCCCGAAATGTAAGCTGCGCGTAGTGAGACGGTCCTGGCACAAGGTGGAAGAAGATCTGCTGAAGGGCGGAAAGTGTCCGCGGTGTGCTTGCCTCATTCCGGGAGTGTGGGAAAAAGGAATGGCAGCATAGGGGGGCCGCTGCGTAAAGCGTGTGTAGATAGTCGACCAATTTCCAGCATTCGACGAAAGATCGGCCAAGCGAGAATTCCTCACTTCGGCACGTAGGCGTAGTAGCCGGGCCCGACACGCATCGAGTGATGCCAGGCGAGAGGAAACGCCCACCAAACAAGAGCGCCAAGAAGAGCTTGGCCCAGCACCAGCGGAAGAATGTTGCGATCGCGAGCGAACAGCCAACACATCACGGCTCCCCCGATGAATGTAAGCGGCACCAGCACGGGGTTGGGCCAGTGCAGCGCTCCAAACAGCAGGCCACCTGTGAAAGCGGCCGTCTCGCGGCTCCTGAATCCTTGCAACAGGCGGTTCATGGTTATGCATTGCAATCCGACTTGCTGCAAAAGGCAAAAGGCAAAGTATCCGGCAAAGCGCTTCGGCTGCAAGAAGTGAGCGGGTAATCGATGGAGCGCTCCGAGAAAGAGGCCGGCGATCCCGATAGCCAACACGAAGAACAGAAATACCGGAGCCGCGCGCCGCGTGGCTCCTTTCAAGTTATCAGCTCGCCATCCAAGCGTTTTTGGAGTGTCGCGATGCAGGACAAAGCTGAGCACGAGCCATATGGGAAACACGAGCCATGACTTTGGGCTTGCTTCTTGCATTCTCCAAATGTAAAGCGCGACGAAAGCAGAGAATGCGAGAGCTTCCAGAAGGTTTGCGAGTGAAGAGATCATCGATGATCATCTTAAGGCTAAAATATCGGTTCGAGTCACGGCCTCGGGCACGTCCTGCAAAAAAATACTATGATAATTTGTTCGCTCCGGTTCAATGCATGGCGAGGGTTCCGTGGCAGAAAAAGTGCATCGTGTCGTAATTTTGGGTGGTGGTTTTGGCGGTCTTTCGGCGGCGCAGGCCTTGAAGCGCGCGCCGGTGCAAGTCACTTTGATTGACCGGCGCAATTTTCATCTTTTTCAGCCGCTGTTGTATCAAGTCGC
>QHYO01000331.1:1494-2154 GCA_003224135.1 Acidobacteriota bacterium
GACTCCTGGCGGGAAGTGGCGCCCAGCCTCAAGACAATCGAAGAAGCCACCAACATCCGCCAGAAAATTCTGCTTGCGTTTGAATGTGCGGAGCGTGCGGTAACCGAAGAAGACGCACGGGCGTGGCTTACGTTTGTGATTGTCGGCGCCGGAGCGACTGGTCTTGAACTCGCGGGCGCGCTCGCCGAAATCGCCAATGAAACCTTGAAACATGATTTTCGCCACATCAATCCGGCCGAAGCGCAGATTGTTCTCATGGAGCTCGGCCCGCGCGTGCTCACGGCATTTCCCGAAGACCTTTCGGAAAGGGCCGAACGGTTGGTTTCGCGCCTGGGCGTAAAAGTGCTCAAAGGCGTGAAAGTTACGAATGTGGATGCCGATGGAGTGACATTCGAGCGCGGCTCGGCAACCGAAAAATTACGCGCAAAAACTGTTCTGTGGACGGGCGGGGTAACGGCAAACGAGTTCGGCCGAATACTCGCAACTCGCACGCAGGCGCAAACCGATCGCAGCGGGCGCATTCAAGTCACTCGGCAACTTACAATTCCAAATTTTCCCAATATTTTCGTTGTTGGCGATTTGGCGCTGGCGAACGATGAACATGGCAAACCTCTCCCCGGTGTTGCTCAAGTTGCCATGCAGGGCGGCACCTACGCGGCA
>QHYO01000331.1:2306-12799 GCA_003224135.1 Acidobacteriota bacterium
AAAGCCGCGTTCTCGTCTTCATCCAGTGGGGTTTTCAGTACCTGACCTTCAACCGCGGCGCGCGTCTGATTACAGGTGACGACGCAACTCTTCCGCGGAAGCCGTAGTACACTTCTGCATCTGGAGATTTCGTGAACTTATTCCGCCTTTTTTTGAAGTTTTTAATTCGAGATCGAGGCCGACTGACAATTGTCGCGATGTTTTTCCTGTCGGCGATGGTCTCAGCCGCGCAGGACGTCAGCCCTGACGCTTACTCCGGCCTTCGCTGGCGATTCCTCGGGACCCATCGCGGAGGGCGCATCACAACGGTCGCTGGTGTAACTGGCCAACCCAACGTCTATTATGCTGGCACGCCGAATGGCGGCGTGTGGAAAACTGTTGACGACGGCCGAACTTGGAAGCCGATCTTTGATGCAGTGCCTGTGGCCAGCATCGGCGCCCTCGCTGTCGCTCCGTCCAACCCAAACATCATTTACGTGGCAACGGGCGAACAGGCAAGAGGTCGCGGCGTCTTTAAGTCAACGGATGCAGGCGCCACATGGAGCAACGCAGGTCTTGCAGAGGAACACTTCATCAGTTCCATTGTGGTGGATCCGAAGAATCCGGACATCGTTATTGCTGGTGCGTTTGGCAGTTCCGTTCCAACCGAGCCGCGCGGTCTCTTTAAAACAATCAACGGTGGCAAATCGTGGACGAAGACTCTCGCCGATACGGATGGCTCGTCTGGAGTGGCGGACATCGAGGCTGCACCTGAAGATGCGCGAATTCTCTACGCAGCTTTGAATCCTCCTCCTGGTGAGCCCGGCCAACGCGATCAAGCTGGAGACTCGCGCGTCTATCTTTCCACTGATGAAGGTTCCAGCTGGAAACAGGCCGGAACCGAAGGGCTGCCTGCAAGAGGACGCGGGCGGATCGGACTCGCAGTCATTCCCGGCACGTCGGGCCGCGGTGTTTTCGCAATTATGAACCAGGGCCTCTACCGTTCGAACGACAGCGGCGCAACCTGGCAAAAGGCCACAACAGATCCGCGAATCCTTGGCAGCTGGTATTTCAGCCGCGTTTTTGTGGACCCGAATCATCCTGAAGTCGTGTACGTGATGCAGACGTGCACCTACCGTTCGAACGATGGCGGCAAAACGTTCTTTGCCTTTCGCGGCGCACCGAGCGGAGAGGACCATCACATTTTGTGGATCGCTCCTGATGGTTCCAACCGGATGATTCTCGGCACCGATCAGGGAGCGATTATCAGCGTGAACGGCGGAGAGACGTGGACGGATTGGCTCAATCAGCCCACCGGCCAGCTCTATCACGTCACGACGGACAACACGTTTCCGTATCACGCCTACGCCGCGCAGCAGGACAGCGGCACCATCGTTGTTCCGAATCGCAGCGATTACGGTCAGATTACTTATCGTGACTGGTTTTCGACGGGTGGTTTTGAAAGCGGCTACATCGCGCCTGATCCGCTGAATCCCAATCTAATCTATTCGATTGGCTGGTTCGGTACCGTGTTTCGCCTCGACCGCACAACCGGGCAAATCGCAACTGTTTTCGTTCCACCTGCGAATTATCAAACCGTTTGGGAGACACCGCTCGTCTATGACCCGCGTGATCCGCACACGCTGTATTATGGCTCGCAATATCTTCTTAAAACTTCGAATGGCGCGGTAACCTGGGATGTCATCAGTCAGGACCTGAGTTCCTCTCCGCAGCATCCCGCGGAAGCAAAAAAGCCTGCCGCTGGCCACGAGCCTGATCCCGAAGACGAACAATTCACCGATGCGAACGATAAAGACGCAGCGCAATTCGCACGCAACGGTTCAATCCACACCATCGCCCCATCGCCAATCGAATCCGGCATGATTTGGGTCGGCACTTCGAATGGTCTCGTGCACCTTTTCCGAGCCGGTACGTGGAATGACGTGTCGCCACCAGATCTTCCGAAGGGAAGTGACGTTCGGTTGGTCGAAGCATCACCGCACGATGCGAACAAGGCCTACGCGGTGGTGCTGGTGCGACGCGATCCACATCCGTATCTTTTCCGGACGCACGATGCAGGCAAGACGTGGACGAAGATTGTGACCGGGCTGCCGGAGGATTCGCCAGCGGAAGGACTGCGCGAAGACACCCAGAGAAAGGGACTCTTGTTTGCCGGTACCGAGACGGCGGCATGGATATCATTCGACGATGGCAATCACTGGCAGTCGCTGCAACTCAACATGCCGACGACAGACGTGACGGATTTTGCGGTACACGGGGCTGATCTCGTCGCCTCTACCTTCGGGCGCGGGTTGTGGATACTCGACGACATTTCACCGTTGCGCGAAGCGGACGCAAAGCTCGCGAGCGCGCCGGTGCGCTTCTACAAGCCACAGACGGCGATGCGCGTTCGTTGGGATAATCACGAGGAGACGCCGCTTTCGCCGGAATTTCCGGGATCCCGGAATCCTCCTGATGGAGCGATTCTTTACTATTGCCTAAAGGATGGCGCCAAAAGCGAAATTACGCTTGATCTGCTTGACTCGAAAGGGAATCGCATTCGGCATTATTCAAGCAAACCGCCCGCCTCCAACTCTCTTGCTGGAAACGCGCCGGATTACTGGTTTGCGCCGCCTTCCGTGCTTTCCACCACTCCGGGCTTGCACCGTTTTGTGTGGGATGTGCGAGCGGAAGATCCGCTGACGCTCACCTACGGTTATTTTGGTGGGAAGCTTGATTACGTCGAATACACGCTGCCGGATCATTCTGTTCCGGGGCAAACGCCGCGCCAGCAGCCTCCCGGCGCGTTGCTTCCTCCTGGGGCGTACGAAGCTGTTCTCACGGTTGATGGCAAACAATACCGGCAAAAGATCGATCTCGTGCTTGATCCGCGCGTGCATGCTTCCGCGTCGGACCTGATCGAACAATGGAACCTCGCCTACGCGATTTCTATGGCGATGGAAGCGAGCTATAACACGTACAACGAATACGCAGCGCTGCAGACGGCGATCGTGTTGCGGCAAACCTCGCTGAAGGACAATGCGCAAGCGAAAGATCTGCTCGACGCGCTTGCGAAACTTCAGAAAACCGCGGCTGACGTGGCCGAGGGCTCCGGCGAAGCTCCTGGGATCGGTCCGATGAATCGCGATCTCTCGCGCTATCTGGTGATGATCGAATCGGCGGATATGCGACCGGCCGCGTCCGGGCAAAAGGCCTCGCAGGAAACCTGCGTTGCGCTTCAGAAAAACCTGGCGACTTGGCTGAAGCTGAATGACGAAAATATTCCTGCGGTCAACAAACAGTTGGAAGGTTTTCATCTCGCGGGTCTGCCGCTTGCACATCCAACGCCGCCTCTAACTTGCCACTAAGTTTCGCGGGTTGCAGTGCAGTTACAGGGTCATAAAAAGTCAATACGAAGTACTATGCTTTCCTAGTACAGTCGTTCCTGTAGTACCATTTTTTCCCGTGGCGGCACGTTCTGATTGCCGCCGCCATTTCCCTCGCTTACAATTTGATGGCCCCAAGCCTCATCCCTTCAGGTGTTCTGTGACCACTACGGGTACTTCGACGATCTACGAGCACATGTTTCGCTCCTTCGGGCTGAGGGAAAATCCATTTCATGTTTCGCCGGACCCGCGGTTTCTGTTTTCCGGACCGGCCTACGAAACCGCGCTCGCCGAACTGATGTTCGGTATTGAATCGCATCGCGGGCTTTTGGTCTTGACCGGCGAGGCGGGCACCGGAAAGACGACGCTAATACGTCACTTTTTGCAATGGCTGAAAACTCGTCAATTCTCAAGTTCCTATATTTTTCACGCGCACCTCGATCCTGCGGATTTATTCGAATTCATTTTGCGGGATTTTGGCGTGGAGGTCGATTCGGGCAGAAAAAGCGACCTCTTGGCGGCGCTTCATCGCTGGTTGCATGTGCGCCAGTCGGAAGGCGATTCGCCAGTGATCGTCATTGACGAGGCACAAGCGTTGTCACAGCGCACGCTCACCGAACTCGGCCTGCTGCTCAATCTGGAAAACACTCACGGCAAACTGGTACAGATCGTCCTTGCAGGTCAGCCGGAACTGGAAGAAAAATTGCGCCGCCCGGAGTTGCGAGCGCTGCGTCAGCGCATAATGGTGCGCTCCAGATTGCCCCTGCTCTCGCTGGAAGAAACTGGAGCGTACATTGCATCACGGTTGCGCGGCGCCGGTGGTTCTGGCACTCATACATTTCCAGCAGAAACCGTCGAAACCATTTACTCCTACGCGCGCGGAATTCCTCGCGTCGTTAACTTGTTGTGCGAACAGGCGCTGATTGGCGCCTATGCGGACCGGCAGACCGTAGTTTTTCCGGGATACATCCGAAGAGTTGCGGCCGAGTTCGATCTTGTCGGCGCGCCGGTCTCAATGAACACCATCGACACACTCTTTGCGGCGCAAACGCCGCAGGTTGTTTCGCATCACAAAATTCCTGTGGTAGCTGAAGCTCCTCGTGTGATCGAACCGCCGGTCGTCGCCGACTCGCCTGCCATGGCACCGGCGGCCGCGGTCACAGAAACTCCGCTCAGCACAGAGGCGCCTGCGTTCGCCAAGGCCATCACCACGAATGAGCAGCGCGCGGCGGCAGTTGGCGCACCGCCAATCGATCCTGTCGTCCCGCCTGTTCTGGAAAATTTCGCGGAAGCAAGTCCCCAAATTCCTCTGTCTCGGCCGAAGGCTAGGCCCGTGCCAATGCCCTTAGCGCAGGGCAAAGAGCACTTGGGCACGCGGCAGACCGGATGGCGGAAACGTCGTTCGCCGAGTGCCTTTCAGGTCTACTGGCGCGAAGTTTTCGAATCTTTCTTCCGTGACTGTCGCCAGCTTTTTGCAGCGCTCACGCCGCAAGCGAGTGCATTTGCGGGGAACGTTCCGCAGCATGGCGGCTCACTTCGCCGAAAAGTGATCGAACCCCTTGGTAACTGGCTGCGAAAGCCGGTCAACCCCAGGCGCGCACACGAAGCGGCGTCTGCCACGCGGCCCTCAGGAATAGAGAAGCGCTAACGCCAGCCGACCCCAGGCTTAAAATCCCTTGGGCCTTTCTTCCACAACTCCAAAGCTTTTTTCCAGTGCAAGGCCTGCTCGCGTCAGCGTTCCTTCGTCGAATAATTTTCCAATCAGCGTGACACCGTGCGGCACTCTACGTGCCTGTGAAAATTTCGGCAGCGGATGCTCTGGATCGGGCGCCCAGTCGCTGCGTGCCTGTGTCACCTCAACAAATCCCGCTCGCAACGTCAGCGATGGGTGTCCAGTAAAATTCGTGATGGTCAACATTTCGTCGCGCAGCGACGGCACCAGCAGCAGATCCACGTCGGAGAAAATGCGCGCCATCTCTTGCGCCACCTTTCTCCGCATGCGGTCTGCCTGGACAAAGTCCACCGCGGATAGGAACCGCGCCTGCCGAAAAAGATTTGGCCACGAATCAAACGTCTGCATCTTCAACTGATCTACGCCGTGCCGCATCGTCAACTCTTCAAACGCCGCAGCGCCTTCCGCAAACAAAATCAATTGCAGCGAATCGTACGGCCAATCCGGCAACGTCACCTCCACGGGTACCATTCCTACCTTTTTTACGGTTTCCAGCGCCGCACGGTCCACGTCTGTTGCCGGATTTTCCTTCATCCAGGCAGGGAAGTATCCGACGCGCAATCCCTTCACGTTTGCACCAGCGTCAAAATCCAGTTTGCTTGGGACACTGTTTACATCTCCGGGATCCGGCCCGGAAATTGCTTGCAGCACCAGCAGCGCGTCTTCCACACTTCGCGTCATCGGTCCGAGTTTGTCCAAGGACCAGCACAGGGTCATCGCGCCGGTCCTTGCTACGCGGCCATACGTTGGTCGCAACCCGGTCACTCCGCAGCGCATGCTTGGCGACACAATGCTTCCGCCTGTCTCGCTCCCGATCGAAAATCCGACAAGTCCCGCCGCGGTAGCGGCTCCCGGCCCGGCGCTTGAACCCGACGCGCCTTCCTCCAGCAGCCATGGATTCATCGTTTGTCCGCCGAACCAGATATCGTTCAGCGCCAACGCTCCCAGGCTCAGCTTCGCCACAAGCACTGCGCCCGCTTCATTCAATTTCCTCACCACGGCCGCATCTGACTTGGGTACGCGGTCGCGAAACGGCTCCGCTCCATACGTTGTGGGAATTCCTGCTGTGTCGAGCAAGTCTTTTCCGCCCCACGGAATTCCGTGCAGCGGTCCGCGATATTTTCCCGCCGCAATTTCCGCGTCCGCTTTCTTCGCGTGGGCCACCGCGTGTTCGCGCGTAAGAGTGATCACGCACCGCAATGTGGGATTGAACTCCTCGAGCCGCTTCAGATAAATATTCGTGAGCCCTTCCGAACTGAGTTTCTTCGTCTCAATCCATCGCGATAGCTGTGTCACGGTTGCAAACGCTATGTCCGCGTCGTTGCCCGGCAAAGGACCTACGTCCAAGCCGCTTCTTACGATTCGGTTCCGCTCCGGTCCTGCTTTCGTTCCCGGCAACACTGGATCCCACCTCGACCACGGAGCTAACCCATCGCGCAACTCCATCTTCCGTGGGCCAACTCGCCGTTCGCACAGCGGCGCCATGTTGACTCGCCAGGTTTTTGCCCCTTGCTCAAGATCCTTCTTGCTTAATTCCACCTGCACGAGCTTCTCGGCTTCTACAAGTGTCTGCGCCGAGACTTCAGGTCCGACAGGTTTTGCGGTTCCAAATGCCGGCGGCATTCCTGCCGGCTCTTGTGTGGGCTCTTGCGCGCGAGCGCTCGCTATCGCATCTGGCGCAACCGCCGTTCCGACCAATCCGAAAGCAGTCGATGTCAAGAATTCTCTTCTTGTTTTCATAACATCCCTCTGGCGAACTAGTGTACCCGCACATCGCGCCACCAGAGAAAAAACCGGTCGTAGACGGATACTTCGCCGCACCAACGCCGCATTGGTGTATAACCGCTACGCGTCGGGGTGTCGAAGACAAGAAACCCGGCGGAGAACTACACGGAGAGAAATAAATGAAAAAATTACTGGTTGTGTTTGCACTCGCAGCCTTAGCGGTGGCCGCAGTTTCGGTAGTTGTTGCTCAGGCTCAGAAAGAGAAGCACGTCGTCTATGTATCCTCAGCAAAAGCCACATATAAACCGTCGCAAATGGGTGGTGTTTCGATGCAGGTCTTAAGGGGGGATCCGGACAAAGGCTCTCATGCCACATTCACTAAATTCGATCCTGGATACGACGCGGGCACCCACACTCACACGAACGATGTTTCCATCGTCGTCATTAAAGGCGCGTACTTGTATAAGGATGACGCCGGAGAAAAGCGTGTTGGGCCAGGCGAATTCCTTCTTGTGCCGGGTGGACACAAACATTGGAGCGGAGGCGATAAAACCGAAGGCGCGCTCTTCTACCAGGAAGGGTCGGGAAAGTTCGACCTTATACCGGCGAAGTAAAACTAGCGTGTCCCGCCTCACAAAGAGGCCGGATTGGCATGCTTCGGGGCTTGTTCGTGAGCCCATCAGTCTCGAAAAATTTGACGGCCCTCCGGGCAGTCTTCAAGCCCCTTTCAGCATCGTTAGCCGCCTAGACTTTTTCGGGGAAGGAGGGATTATACGCGGTGACGGTCCCGTGGCCCGACTGGATCCGTTCGCACATTCGCGTTCATTTTGCCGCGAGCTGCGTGAATGATCTTCAGGTGAACCTCGGGAAGCTGTTTTGAGATCAATGCGCTGAATGCCAAACGCTGGCGAGGTTGCTAAGCAGGAGGTCACTCGTCGACTCTTTGCGGGTTTAGTGCTCACGCATTTTTCAATCTCGCAGGGTGGGAAAAAAGTGGTGTTCGAGACAGAACAGGGCCAGGCTCGATCGGGGATCTGGGTCGGCTGGCTTGACGTCACGCAGGCGCTGCGACAACTTACGTTCGGAGGCGAATATCGAGCTTTTTTCGGCAGACCGGGGCAGATCGTGTATCAGGGCACTCAAACTTCGCCGAAGATCATGAATATCAACGAAGACGGCAGAGGCCAGGTCGCGGTCTCGGATCTTGACATCATGCAGTTGCAAAGCGTTTCGCCTGACGGGCACTGGGCTTTCGTGGGCGTGACGCCCCCGGGTGGGCACGGAGACAGGAACGTGATCGTTGAAGCTGTGCCGCTTGAGGGCGGTGCACCGATCACGGTATGTGATAACTGCAGCTTCGGGTTCGGCAGCACACGCTCCTCGGCACCGCTGCTCTCGTGGAGTCCTGACGGAAAATGGGTATACGTATCTTTGCGGTATTTTCCGATCGGCTCATCAAAGACAGCGGTGATATCCATCAAGTCCGGGACCGCGCCTCCCAGCTTTGCGAAGGGCTTCGCCAGTGAAGCGGATTTCGAGCGCATTCCCAGCGCGCATTTGATTAATGAGAACGAAGTATCCTCGGGCATTTCGCCGAACTACTTCGTCAGTACGCGCCGTTCGGCAAAGGCCAACCTCTTCCGCATCTTTCTTGAGTAATAAAAACCTTGGCGATGTGCGAGGGTCCAGCGTGTCCTAATGTCGGCCGTTCCGAATGCCTCTGCAGTGATTCGGAGCGGATTGGTCGCGATCCGGAAGTTACGTGGGCTTTCAATTTCCATCTAGGTTTTCCAATTAAGGCTGTCGCTCGGGAAGCTAAATGCCGCCAGATCAGTCGCTTTCAGAATATTATTTCAAGCTTCCCAAGCTGCGTTCGAGGACCAGCAAGCCTTCAGCCTACAGTGCAGTTCCTGGAGACCAGATTAGCGACCTCTTTCGGGAGCTCGAAGGGTAGGACGCCAACCGAGAGCGGTGTAGCGCCGACTTCTAAAAACATTCGAGTCGGAGCGGACAAACACAAAAGGGAAGCATAATGTCAATTTTAATTTACAAGGTCGATTTCGACATAAGCAAGCCGGCAACTGGAGCGGGAACGAAAGATCAATACCGAAGCGACGCGAAGTCGGTGCTCTTGAACATGAAGAATCGCATACTGGTTTCAATCCTGCTCTTGCTGTGCCCCTTCACCCTTCGCGCGCAAACCTCCTACGGCCGCATCCAGACTGACCGTATCTCAAACAAGCAGACCATCATCATCACCGGTGCCACGCCTGATGTGTCCAATGGCAACGTGTTCAAGACGAACAACGGCGCGCCGACGACGATCACGAACTTTCTGAATGGAGTGGACTCGCAGGTAATCACCGTCAACTGCGGCGAGACCAACACGACCATCCAGAACAACACCAGCATCGTGACCTCGACCGCTGCGGATATTACTTGCACGGTGAATAAGGCCCAGGACTTCACGTACGACGCGGCACAGGCGAAGTGGGTGCAGAAGTCTGGAGGGAATGCGGGCGGCGGCGGAGCGCCTCCACTTGGAAACAATGGCGACCTTCAGTCAAAGAACGGATCGTTGTTTCAAGCTTCGAGTATTAATGATAACTCAACGCTACCAGGTGTCGTTATTGTTGGAAGGGGCATGGTGTTTGGTGGCCCTGATCCGTATGTGGACATTCGCAATTA
This sequence comes from Acidobacteriota bacterium, assembly GCA_003224135.1. Classification (GTDB taxonomy): domain Bacteria; phylum Acidobacteriota; class Terriglobia; order Acidiferrales; family UBA7541; genus Acidiferrum. The sequence continues at coordinate 11,817 of QHYO01000331.1, forward strand.
CGGAGGCTATCTCGTAGGCTCATCTTCCTTCGTCACAACGACAAATGGTTCGGCGACGGTCTCACTCAGTTCAGCCTCTAACTTCCGTAACGGCGAGTACGCAACAATTTGGAATGCCGGACCATCCTGTACCCTCTCTACTCCTGGCACCCCTACTGTCACTCCAAGCACTAACCCGGGCGGTGTGTTCAACACCATAGCCGGACCAACGGGAAGCAACACGAACGGGTACAAAATCGTGGCTGTAAGTACCACGGGTTGTTCCACGGCTGCCAGCCCTGAAGGCACGACCAGCACGGCCGCCACTTTGGGCATTCAGGGCGCGGTAATTACAGGTGTCACTGCTTTCGGTGGTACAGCCACCGCCACAACATCTGGACCTCACGGGTTCGTGGCTGGTGAGATGATCTACGTCCAGAACAATAACTTCTTCTACGGTATTTTCGAGGGTTTCGTACAAGTTTCCTCGATTCCAGACAGCACGCACTTCACGTATCCAATCCCCGGCAGCACATCGATGGGTGCGCCTACGACTTCTACGCTCAACGTCGCTCCTAGTTGTGCCGTAACCAATACCGTCCTCACGGGTAACACGGCAACTGTCACTTGCGCCAACAGTTTCTTTAATGTCCGACATATCCCCGTAGTTATCGCCGGAACCACGAACGGTGGAGGTGTTTTCAATGGTTCATGGGAGACCACCTCGCGCAGCGGAACGCAAATCCAGTTCCATCTTGACCATGCAGATGTGACCACTGCAGTAGATACCGGTAGCGTGACGCTGGCGAATGTGTGGGGCTTCAACACGAACCGCATTTCGTGGACAGCCGTTCCGAACGCTTTCAAGTATTTCGTCTATGGGCGAGTCGCAGGCAGTGAAGTACTTCTCGGTCAGTCGTTGTTTAACTTCTTTGACGACTACGGTTTTCTACTGGAGAGCGGCCAGACGTTCTCTGGGTGGGCACCGACTACTCCACCTGTTG
>QHYO01000331.1:12832-16433 GCA_003224135.1 Acidobacteriota bacterium
CAGGAGCTTCCGGTTCCTTTGTAATTCAGACAGACGACGGCCCTGCGATCATAAACGCGCTCAACGCCGCAAAGGGACATTCCGCAGGTTGCGCGCCTGTGTTCATCCATAACGTTTCGACCACCGGTGGGCAGACCATCAATTCGTACACGGATACCACATCCACGAACTGCCCGAACGCTACGCTTCTCATCAGTGGCGAACTCAACATGGCTGATACGTTAGTGATAAGTAATATGAAAATACAGGGCTACGGAACTACGAATAGCGGTTCGAGCTTTGGTCAACAAGCACACGGCCCCCAAATTCTAGTTGCCAACGGAGCCTATCCGGGGATTTACATTGCCAGCTTCGGTTCCGGTACGAACTTTTCAAATCTGGAGATTACCTCTTTTGGTGGCAACGGCACCAACGGAAATCTTCAAGTATTCGATGCGGGATTCTTCTCGAGCTTTGACTATGTGAACTGGCGACACAACACCCCAGGGCCACTCAGCTTATCGATGGTGATTGACAGTCCGGGCACCGGATTCTCTTACAAATTCGATCACAACGCGTTCGATGGCGGCTGCGACATAGGCTCGTGTAGTTTAGGGTTAGCTCCAATTCCGTCAATGGTCATCACTGGCGCTGGTCAACCTGCGGCTTCCAGCGGTCTACTCAACGTATCAAAGAGCTGGTTTATCAACAAAGGCGGCTTTGCGATTGAACAGACTAACCCTCAGGGTGGAAGTAGCTGGATATTTACGGACGTTGCCACAGAGAGTCAAGTCTTTCCTCCGATTTCATTCAGCGGTCCGAGTCTTAGTCAGACAGCTATTGGGAACCAGCTTTACATCGAAAACATTTTCAGCGCTGATACTCCAATATCACAGGTGGCGGTGTTTGGGGCGAATCTAACGAATGCGTCATACATCAGTGGCAACGGGCCAACAAATCAACGTCCGTGGAATACCGGAGGCGTCTTTATTGGTCTGACGCAAACAGGAGGTATCAACACTCCCCAGTCGGTCTTTGCGGAAGAACAGATTTCTACCACGGCAATTGATGGTGTGTTTAACCAAACTACTTCCGGTCCTATGTCGCTCAAACGTTTCTCCGAGCCAGTGTCATTGTCTCCCGGTGCGGGCATCTTCACGAACCAGTTAACAACCGTCGCTCCCACTTGCAGCGTTTCAGCGGGGGGTGCACTTCCAATTGCTTCGTACACATTCTTGTATGCTCCAATTTGGTGGAATGGGGGAGAGGGTTTCCGGTCTCCGCAGTCCACCGTATGTACCACCACAGGCGGCAATCAAACAATCACAGTCAATTGGACTCTCATTCCCGGCGTGAAGGGCTATAACCTCTATCGCTGCGTGGGTGGCAACTGTTTCATTCAAGTTTTCATCCTCTCGGGTACTACGACGAGTGCTGTAGTGACGGCCATCGGCGGCTCGAACCCTCCTCCGCTTACCCCCGCAGGTGGACCATCTGCGATGCTCGGAGCTAGCATAGGCACGCAGAACTTGCTGTTAGGCGCGGGCAATAGTGGTGGCGTGCTCACCGAAAACGTGCCGACGCTAACCGCCAATCGCACGCAGACGAGACCTGACGCGGCTGGTCAAGTTGTGCTCGATTCAACCCTCATGGGGCTTTCGCAGTTCACAGGCTTCGACTACTCGGCCACTCAAGGTCTGAGATCCGCAGCATACGTTACTTTCAATCGAGCGAACGGTGGGCTCGGTGCGAACTGGACAGCTGGTACTGGCAGCGCGTACTCGATCGCCAGCAATCAAGTCACAACCACGTCCGGTAACCAGAACGCACTCTACACCGGTAGCACTTTCAACGCTGACCACTTCGCCGAAGTGATGGTGATCCCAGCTTCAGCTGGTTTCACGTCCTTCGGTCCAAGTGTTCGCGCGGCGTCGAATGGTAACGGGTATACCTGCTATCTAGGAAACGGTGGTTTAAGAATCTTCAAGCTCGTGGCTGGCAACACCTCTACCTCAATCGCCAGCTCGGGATTTACCCCGGTAACCAGCAACGTCAAACTGGAAGTAATCGGGACAACGTTGAATTGTTACCTGAACGGCGTGCTAACCCTGACCGGCACAGACTCAAGCTACTCAACCGGTTCTCCTGGGTTGGCGTCCACGGCCAACGGCACCAACCAAGCCTCGGTGGACGATTTCAATGCAGGAAATGTTAACTCACTCCCTCGACAGAACAACGAGCAGAACTGGACGTTACCGCAACACTTCAATACTTTGACGGTCGGTCAGTTTGCACGTTCGGCGGGCGCACTTAGCCCCGGTCTCTATCTCGGTCCGCGCGGGCCAATTACTTCTGCGAGCGGCAACAGCGGTCGAGCGGCACAGTCAAGCGGCGCGATGACGCAGACGAAGCTGAAGACTGCCGACGCGAACGGGAACATCGTAGACACGGACGGCAGCGGCACGTTGGGTATCACCTTCCCATCCCGCATGTTCATTCGTTTCGCGCTTTGCAACAACGGGACTGCGGCACTAGCGACAGACACCACCGCCGCATCCACAGTCGGATGTTTTGGAACCACAACAAAGGTCGGTGTGTGGCAGGCCCAAGATGCTGATGTAGTCACCTTCAGCGTTCCTCTCGCAACCGATTTCACTGGTGCGATTGACGGCAGGCTCTACTTCAACTCCCCAGACACCACAGGTACGGCAATCTTCAACATCGCCCTGGCCTGCGTGGACGGAAGCGGGGCGACGGCTGACGATCCTGCATATAACGCATCCTCTGCCTTTGGGACGATCACATTGGCGACTCCGGCGAATGCTTCGTGGGTGTCCACGGTTACGGGAATCACCCAATCGGGTACTACAACATGCGCAGCCGGAAATTGGTTGAACGGGAAGATCACGCGAGCAACTGACACCGCAACATCGCGAGTGAACGTTAAGGGACTTGAATTGACCGTGCGTAGGGCACTCTGAGGAGCGTACGCATGGAATTCCCGAGGGTCGTGATATCGCGAACAATGCTCTACCTGAGGGAGATGTTTCACGATGTGAATGATTGAGCCTTCGATTGCGCCACCAAAGCAGCAAGATTAAACAGAAGGACTAAGCATGGCCTCAATGTATGGCATCCAATTCGTGGTCAAAAAATCGGCAGATCGAGGAAAAGCTGCTCCCGGGTTTGCAGGAGAAGGTTCTACGAGAAGAATTCATCGATTACGTAATCTGCGGTTTGCAAGAAGAGCTCCGTCAGCGGCATGACTCGTTCGGGTCAGGGCTCAAGGCGCTCAGGGAAGAGAAGAACCGAATCGAGTCAGAGTTGAAGCGCCTGGTTGAAACGATCGGCATTGGCCGAGCAGATCGGAAAGTCCACGCTGGAGCAAGTCGCAGAAGGCGGCAAGTTCAGTTTCAGAGCTAATGGCCAGATAGACTTTTTCGGGGAAGAAGCGCTTACACGCCTGGGTGGTGCCGGGGGACGGAATTGGGCCGAACGTTTGCCCATTAAATTCGGCTGGCTCGCTTGCGCAACCTAAACTCCGCCTTCATTCATGGCCAAGCTGCCCCCTATTCCCTCATCACCGAAAGATCACTTCGTTTGGCCTGGATGGCAGACTGAA
>QHYO01000332.1 GCA_003224135.1 Acidobacteriota bacterium
CGGACTTTGGCTTCGCATCCTTTTGTTTGCCAGACTTGTGGGGCGCCTCCAGCCTCTGCAGGGTGTTATTTTCTTCGGCGATTACGCGGCCGTTTTTCGCTTCCCATATACCCAGCAAGATGAAGGGAATCGCGGTTGCGGCGACATAAAACTTCGCCTTTCGGCCAATTTTCGCTTCCGGTTCCCAGCGGAAGAGCTGCGAGGAAAGGAAAAGGGTCAGAACGAACCAAAGAGTCAGGGAGACGAGCGCCAAAAGCAGTCTTGCCGGTCCGTAATCATTCAAGATCGCATTCTTCAAACCGTGAACGAGGTAAGTTGCGGGCAAAAACAGGGCAATGTGCTTGACGGAATTCGAAAGGGAGGTGAATGGAATCGTCGCACCGGAAAGAAAAATAAGAGGTAGCCAAAGAAGCTGGTTCAAGACTTGCGTCTCCTGCATGGTATTGGTGACGCTGGCGATCACCAGTCCAAGCGATCCGAAAGAGACCGTCCCGATGGAAACGAGAAGAAAGATAGAGAGCAAGTTTCCAAGATGCGGAACGTGGAAAAGCGTGCGTGCCAGGATCAGTTCTACAGCGATCGTGGGGAGTGTCAGCGCATAATTCGCGAGGACGCTGGAAACTAGCATGTCCGTTGCCGTCGCGGGCGTGACGTGAAACCTGCGCAAGATGCCTTGTTCGCGGAACATCACAAGTGTGGCGCTGAGTCCCCAGAAACTCCCCATCACGTTCAGGCCAAGGACCGGTCCGAGGAGGTAGGCAACGCTGTCAGGCTCACCTTTTGCAAAAACCCCGGAATAGAGGAAGAAAAATCCCAGCGGCATCACCAGGCTGAAAAAGAAAAACATTTTGTTGCGCAGGGCGAGTTGCACACGCATGCGCGTCAATGTCATGAGGTTCGTCAATCCCGTAACCTCCTTCCGGTAAGTTCAATGAAGACGTCTTCGAGAGAGGGCGTGGCGATTTCCAGGCTGATCAGTTCGTTGTTCTGCGCTTCCAAATGCTTCACAAGAGAGACAATCGCTTGCGGCGGGCGCTGGCAGTGCAGGACGTAAACTCCGTTCAGAGAGCGACAGTCGGAGACTCCTTCGAGCAATTTCAGAGTTTCATCGGATTCCTCGCGCGCCAGGCGAACTTCAACGCGCGTCTTGTCTATGGAAGCCTGTTTCAATTCGCGCGGCGTCCCCTGTGCAATGACCTTTCCGTGATCGACAATGGCGACGCGATCGCACAATCGTTCTGCTTCTTCAATATAGTGCGTGGTCAGGACAATGGTTTTCTTGTCGCGGCGCAGTTCCTCGATGATGTCGTAGATTTCCCGGCGCACTTGCGGGTCGAGGCCCGCCGTGGGTTCGTCCAGGAAGACCACCTTGGGATCGTTTACCAGGGCGATGGCCAAGGCCAGGCGCTGCTTTTGTCCTCCGGACAGGTGGCCATAGAAGGCGTTACGTTTTTCTTCCAGTCCAAATCGTTTCAGCAAATCATCCGGATTGCGGCGCCGCTTATAGAAGCTGGCGAAAAGCCGCAGCGCTTCCATGACGCGCAGTTTTTCCGGCAGAGCAGTGGACTGCAGCGTTGCGCCGATCTCGTGCTTGAGCTCTTCCGGATTGCGTTGCGGATCGTAGCCGCAAACGGAGACGGCGCCGCTGTCGGCATTGCGCAGGCCCTCAAGGATCTCAATGGTGCTGGTTTTGCCCGCGCCATTGGGGCCGAGCAGTCCAAATACTTCACCTTCCGCCACTTCGAAGCTGATACCGCGAACGGCTTCAACGTCGCCGTAGCGTTTTGTGAGATTTTCCACGTGGAGAACAGGATTGGACATAAGTTGTGAACAGACAGCATACCGCAAATGGATTCCCGCGCCGAAAAGCCGAAGAAGTTGAGATTCCGATCGGGGCGATTGTGGATCAGCTTACCTGCGCACCACCTACGCGCGAAAGGGGTGGATTTTAGTTCGCCGATCTAGACCGCTTGCTTGTCTTGGGTTTATTTTTGGTGGGTGTCCATACGTGTTTTTTGATATCCACGCGGGACTCACGGAGCGTCACACCTTCGGACTCAAGCAATTTGCGCTGCAGGCTGGCATACGGTTCGCGAATCAGCAGTTTTCCGCCGTAGCCGACAACGCGATGCCAGGGAACGCCTTTTCCGGAGGGGCTTGCGGCCATCGCACGGCCAGCACTGCGGGCTCCTCCACGGAGCCGGAGAGCTTTCGCAAGTCCCCCGTAAGTGATAACCCGTCCACGCGGAATTCGTTTCACAAACGCATACACCGGAGCCCAAGACATGTCTTTTTCCGCCCGGCTTTTCCGTCGGACCGCCAAATCGCGAGGTGGTATCACCAAATCGCGTGGTGGCATCAAATGTAAAGAGACAGCACAAATCACGCAAGAGTCGAAATATTTACAGCCGTGTTGAATAGATGTGTAGAAGAAAGGTCGGTAAAAAACTCGCGGTACAGGAAAGAAATGCATACGAGAAATCAATGGAACGAAACGGAAAAAGTGATGAGAGATTCCAGACAAAACACGGTAAGTTGCAAGGTAACTCTTTCAGGACACTTTTTGAGGGGAGCGAGCATCTAACTTGACGGGTGTAGTGGAAGCAAAATACACTACAGGGAAAGGCACGGTCCGAGGTGATGTCATGGCTTTCGTTCGCCGCAAAGGAAATTCGTATTATCTGGTGCACAACGTGCGCCGCGGCGGAAAAGTGAAGCAGCTGCACCTCGCCCGGCTCGGCGAGCGCGCGAAAATCACGGATACCGTTGTCCGCGAAGTATCAAAGAAACATCCGTTCGTCGATTTAAACTGGCGCGCGCTGCGCGACCATCTCAACCAGCAAATCAATCTAGCCGATCCTAATTCCCGGGAAGTGCAAAAGCTCATCGCAACACTCAGAGCACTCCACCTTGATTTGGCGGATCTATTCCCGCCGGCTCTGCAAATTTCCGAATCACCCGCAGTGGCGAAAGAGCTGCTTGTGCATTTGCGGCTCTTGCAGTCCACAATCCAAGTCAAATTGGAACAATTCGGGCTTGGAAACGGACGTTTGGGAGCAGCGTCGTTGCACACGCGCGACGCTAGGAGGCGGTCATGAACCACCAAATTCTTCCTTTGGATCCAGAAAAACGTAGTACCGACACGCTGGAATTTAAAACGGCGCTGGATGCGAAGATTGTCGGCCAGGAAGAAGGAGTGCAGGCGCTGGTGGACCTGTATCAGGTGTTCTGCGCCGGATTGAATTCGCCTGGGCGGCCCGTTG
>QHYO01000334.1:0-806 GCA_003224135.1 Acidobacteriota bacterium
ATCGTGTTCTGAAGCCTTAACAGGATGGTAATTGGAGTGTAGTCTGAGTGCACCGCAACCTCCATCTCGCCAGGGGGGGTTCCATGCTACCAGGATTGCGATTACGCCAAGTTCGCGAACGGCTTGGGTTGACCTACCGTGATGTTGAGTCGGCCAGTTATCAACTCGCGTCGCGACGCGGCAGCTCCGATTTCATTCTGCATATCAGCCGTTTGGCCGACATCGAAAATCGGAACGTCGTGCCGGGCTTGCACAAATTCTATACGCTGGCTGTGATTTACCACCTGAATCCTCTCGAACTCTTCGCATGGTTCGATATCCCGATCGAGGAGTGCTTCGAGGACGGAATCAATTTTCAAGTTCCGCGAACCCACCTGGCCGCACCGCCAAGCGCGCTTCGAGTCCCGCTGCGATTTGATCCGGCATTCGACCCGCGACGCACGGATTTCCTTTCAAGGATGGTGGAGAGGTGGGGACACTTTGAAGGGGCGCTGACAACAGCCAGCGCGCGCCACTGTTACGGTTATGTGGGCTTGGCCGACCGGCGGATGGTGCCTCTCCTGCGTCCTGGAAGCTTGGTGCTCGTCGACACGGCCATGCGGCATATCGAGAATGAGGCCTGGAGTTGCGAACATGATCGCCCTATGTATCTTGTTGACGTTAGAGACGGTTACCGGTGCGGATGGTTCCACCAGATTCCAGGCAGATTGCTGATGCAACCCCACCCGCTCTCGAGGTGCGCGCCGGAATCCTGGAGCTTACCGGGCGAAGCAGAAGTCGTTGGAAAAGTGATCGGCGTGGTCACG
>QHYO01000334.1:814-3030 GCA_003224135.1 Acidobacteriota bacterium
GAGATAGTCCGGCGCATTTCCCGGCGGGAGAATACGATAGGACTCCAACTGACGCCAGTGCGAAATTGTCGATTCAAACGGCCCTGGCATTCCCCGAAGACACTCGCGCAGATCATCAGCCTGAACGGCTAGCGGCGTTTCCAGAATCCTCTGAAAAATTTCGTAATGGCAGCATTCGAGTGATTCCTGAATTGCGTATTGCGGGTACAGCGCCGCAAGGCCGGCGTGTTCGTATGTGCCGGAGGACAGATCACGCAGGGAGGCGATGTAGATCAGGCGCCCGAAGGTATTGGGAATGGCCGCCAACGTGGTGGCCGTGAAGTCACGGACGACGGACTTGTTCCTGAGGATCTGATCATCCATAAATCACGGCGAAGTGTTCCGCAATCGGAACGTTTTGCGCCAAGGAAATCGCTTTTGCAAGGAAACGCAAAGGATCGCACCTGGAGGTGTTATCCATGCGTTTCAAAAAAATTGCCCTGGCTTCATGTCTTTCACTGCTCGTTGGGATCATCGTAGTTCCGGTTGGCTCTTCAGTCAATCACGATGCAAAAACAGACAGCACGACACAGATGCAACTGGCAGATGGAATGCCGTTGCCTCCCCCTCACAAAGAAGTGCTGTCAGCAGACGGAATGCCGCTGCCTCCACCGCACGGGAGCCAGACCGCAACGAGCATATGAGAATGCTCTAATCCTATTTACGGTGATGGTACCTGCCTCCGATGGATGGAAGGTCACAGGACAAGAGCCTGTTTAGTGATTTTATTGAACTCACAACATGCTAAGATATGCCCGTGTTAGCTGAGCTGCCAATATTCACTCTCGGACTATGGGGGTTGGCAACCCTGTTGACTCTCCTGCTGCTCGGACGGATGGTCGCGTTCGAGCAATACCACGAATTTCCTTTGTTCTGCACGTACCTGACGGTAAATCTTCTGCAAACTGCGGTTGGAGTGCTTCTCTACCAGGGATACGGATTCACATCCCCTTTCAGCTACCAGATCGCCTGGACGACTCAAGCGTTCGTTGTAGTGGCTCGGGCACTTGCGGCCGCGGAGGTTTGCTATCTGGTTCTCGGGAAGTACAGAGGTGTGTGGGCGCTGGCCACGCGCATCTTAAGTTTCTGCGGACTGCTGGTTCTGGGCCTGGCGTTATATTTCGGAAGAAACGGTTATACGGTTGGAATTGCCGCACTGGAAATTGCATTGGAAGCATGCATCGCGACGTGGGTCGCCGGACTCTTTTTGTTTGCGCGTTATTACAACGTTCGAGTTTTGCCCGTGACGGGATTACTGGGGTTGGGGATGGGATTGCTCTCCTGCTTCAAAATTCTAAATGATCTGGTGTTTGAACGGTTCGCAAGACGCTTCGGAGATGCGTGGAATTATGCTTCGCTGGGCGCGTTTGCAGGAATTCTGTTGATGTGGATCTGGGCACTCCGAAAGTCGAGTGTGGAGACAGTCCCGGAGCCGAAGCTGCGACCCTCAATGGTGTATGCCAGTTTGATTCCCCAGGTAAACCGGCAGCTCGCGGAGTTGAACGAACAGCTGACGCAGCTATGGAAACTGGAGTCGCCGAAATCATGAGCCCCGGATTCTTCATCATCGCAGTCATCTCGGCGCTCGGTCTGGCGGGTTTGCTCTTCTGGGGACTGAGGGGAGCAAGCCACCGGCAGACCACTGAGCCAGCTTTGGCGGCGTTTGAAAACGCGCCGCGCCACCTCCGAAATATGGCGCAAATTCGCCAAGGGCGGTCAACGCTTGGCCGACAGGCTTCGTCGCGAACGTAGGCAGGTGACGCTGCTATATCTTGCCGCCATCCGGCGCGATTTTGAGCAATCGTTACGTGTGGCACGTATTGTCGCTGTCCTGTCTCCCGAAGTATCAGGTTCGCACGAATACGAAAGGCTGCGGCTCTCTGTGCTTTTCCGCATGCGCTTTTACGTGATAAAGATTCGCTTGCATATGGGTACTGTCGCACAACCACAAATCCTTACACTGGGACAGATGGTGACATCACTGGCGATGCAAATGGAAGAGGCGATGGCTCGCCTGGGTGAGAGAGCGGCACTTGCGGCGGAATTAGCCCTTCAATCGGAACGGTAACAATCCCAGAGTTCGCGTTTGCGCCGCGGGAAAAGACCTGGTCTTACTTCGAAATAGTGCCGGCCACGGGAACCATCGATTCACCGTTTTGAGAGTCATGGGTTGCGGC
>QHYO01000340.1 GCA_003224135.1 Acidobacteriota bacterium
GACCAGCGCTACGGAGCGCGTCACCTGAAGCGCGCGATTGAACGGAACATCGTTTACCCGCTGGCCAATCTTCTGGCGACCGAACAAGTCCACGTTGGCGACCTCGTTCGGATTGATTGGGATGGCATCTCGAAGGCTCTCTCCTTCGTCCGCGAAAGCGAGGGCGCGCTCGTCGAGACTCCGTCGCCGATGGCCAGCCGAGCGGCGGCGATGGCAGAAGCCCGTGACGGTAGGGCCCTCGAGGCGCCTGCCGCAGCTGCTGCAGCAGAAGCGGCACCGGTATCGGCTGCGCTTCCGGCCACAACCCCCGCTGCCGCCCCGCAAGGGCGCAAGAAGGTAGACCGTTCTTAGTCCGGGTAGTTCTTAATTTAGAAGCTTTCAAAGGGGCGTTCCTTCTTCCCGAGGACGCCCCTTTTCGTCTTCAATTGCCGACACAATCTGTTTCACCGCTCTCACTTTGCGTCTGGATGAAACACAGTCTCACGCCGTGAGACACGGCCGGAAACGGCGGGGTTTATAACTCATTGAGATTGCATGGCTTTCCCCAAGTCTGTGGAAAAGTCGGGAATGGTCTCACTCCTGCATTACCGACCATGCAGCAGTTTCGTGAGACGACGGGCCGTTCGTGCGAGAACAGATAGCGCAGGGGACGTTTTATGAAACCAGCAGTCCGGCAGCAACTTAATCCGAGCATCCGCAGCAATGACACCCGAGACTTTGAAGGCTCGCTGCGCTCGAAGATCGTGGGCCAGGAAGAGGGCGTGCAGGCGCTGGTGGACCTGTACCAGGTGTTCTGCGCTGGATTGAATTCGCCCGGGCGGCCGGTAGGCAATCTGCTGTTTCTTGGACCGACCGGCTCCGGTAAGACACGCATCGTCGAAGCTGCCGCTCATATTTTGTTTGGCGACCCAAGATCCGTAATCAAGGTGGACTGCGCGGAGTTCCAGCACTCGCACGAAATCGCGAAATTGATTGGTTCGCCTCCCGGGTATTTGGGGCACCGCGAAACACATCCGTTGATCACGCAGGAAGCGCTGTCGGCGAACCATACCGACAAGCTGAAGCTGAGCTTCCTGCTTTTTGACGAAATTGAGAAGGCGAGCGACGCGCTGTGGCAGTTGCTGTTGGGGATGCTCGACAAAGCGACGCTGACCTTGGGTGACAACCGTAGAGTCGATTTGTCGCAGACAGTGATCTTCATGACGTCGAACTTGGGCGGAGGAGAGATCACGGAGCTGATGGAAGGCGGGATGGGGTTCATCCAGCCGAAGGACAAACCGATTACCGGTTTGGACGAGAAAGTCGAAAAGACGGCAGTGGAAGCAGCGCGGCGTAAGTTTTCGCCGGAATTCATGAACCGGTTGGACAAGATTGTGGTGTTCCATCCGCTGAAGCGAGACCAGTTGGAAGAAGTATTGGAAATCGAACTGGGCCAGGTGCAGCAGCGCGTGCTCGAAACAGCGCGTGGGCAGTTCCTGTTCCGAGTGACGAGTGCAGCGCGGGAATTTCTGTTGACGGAAGGAACGGACCAGCGCTACGGAGCGCGTCACCTGAAGCGCGCGATTGAACGGAACATCGTTTACCCGCTGGCCAATCTTCTGGCGACCGAACAAGTCCACGTTGGCGACTTAATCTGCATCGAACGCGCGAGGGCGAAAACCTCACCATGCCAGTTCGCAGGCAGGAGCCTGTAACTTTGCTGCGTGCGGTGCAAGCGAAGAGCGGAAAAACCGTCGAAACACCAGCGTCCGGGAACGCACCGGAACCTGCACCACGCATGGCGCGATAGAGTTTCCCCCCAACACCCCTGAGAGGGCCCGGTCGAGCAATCGATCGGGCCTTTTCCTTTTTTTAGCCATCGCGGTAGAGTGGATCGAGTAAGAGTCAAGCGGCTCTCGCTGAGCGCGAGCGCGTCGCTGTTCCCACCAGTCGGAAAGCGCCGAAAGGGACGGGGTCCCTGCCTCGAGAGCGCCACGGAGGAAGACATGCCCGCGGCAGTGCGAAGATTTTCCGTAACAGTTTTGGTTCTGGCCGCGGCGAGTTGGTCGCCGGCGTATGCCCAGCGAACGCAACTGAAGCCCGGGTGGAACACGTTCTCGCCCCAGCAGGACATTCAAGTCGGCAAACAGGCTGCACTTGATGCGCAGAGGCAACTG
>QHYO01000335.1:0-1259 GCA_003224135.1 Acidobacteriota bacterium
AACTTCGCGCATGTGAAGAGCGTATCGCCAAACTTCCTGAGCCTCGCTCGGTGCTGGAAAGCTCGGCGGTTGTGTCAACGCGGGCCGGATATAAAGCGCTAGGAAAAGACCCCGCGCGATACCGCGGTTCGGCGGAAGCCCTGCTTCGGCGGCTGATTTCGGCCAAGGGACTTCCGCGAATTAATAATGTCGTTGACGTGATCAATCTCGCGTCAGTCGAAAGCCGGCTGCCCATCGGACTCTACGATCTGGCGAACGTTGAGGGCGCGGTGGAGTTCCGGGCGGGGCGCGCAGGTGAGACCTACAAAGGAATTGGAAAGTACGATTTGAACCTCGAAAGCCTGCCGTTATTTGCTGATGCCAGAGGACCGCACGGAAGCGCGACAAGCGATTCCGAACGGACGATGGTCACCGATGCTACAACACGTGTCCTGGCGATCATCGTATCGTTTGGCGGAGCGTCAGCGCTCGACACACCGGTCAAACGCCTGACAGAACTGCTGACGCTTTACGCCGAGGCGCGCAAGATCGATCGTAAGATTGTAAGCTGACCCTGGGCGGTAACTGCGCATTCATGCCTGTACATTTCGAAAAATATGTTGCAGCTGCTCCAGCGCTAGGAAGACACAGGCGACGGGACTTCCTGCGTGTCTGCCTGCACGCGTGACCGAGTGAAGAAGCCGCGGGAGGCGAGGAGTTCGGCGTTGAGCATGGCCGCGCCGGCTGCTCCACGCAACAGGTTGTGCGAGAGCAGAGTCAGCTTCACGTCGAACAGGGGACATTCGCGGACGCGGCCGACTACGGTAGCCATGCCATTTCCGGCATCCACATCGCGCCGCGGTTGTGGACGATTTTCTTCGTCAAGCACGATGACGGGATTTTTTACCGCCGTAGGAAGAGCGGCGAGTTCTTCGCTCACCGTGAAGTCGCGCAGTGCTTCGCGAACCTCTGAGAGAGTAGCAATTTTTTTCAGGCTCAACGAAAGACATTCGAGGTGCCCGTTTTCGACCGGAACGCGATTGCAGTGCGCGCTGATGCCGACGCCAGCTTCAACGAAACGCGAACCATCCCACCTGCCAAGCAGCTTCTGCGGCTCTGCTTCCATCTTTTCTTCTTCGCCGCCGATGAACGGGACCACATTGCCGAGAATGTCGAGCGACGCGACTCCCGGATAACCAGCACCGGAGACGGCCTGCAGGGTAACGACAAAGATTTTTTCCAGGCCGAAGGCATCCGCGAGCGGTTTGAGAACGAGAACA
>QHYO01000335.1:1334-5769 GCA_003224135.1 Acidobacteriota bacterium
CTTCCATCTTTTCTTCTTCGCCGCCGATGAACGGGACCACATTGCCGAGAATGTCGAGCGACGCGACTCCCGGATAACCAGCACCGGAGACGGCCTGCAGGGTAACGACAAAGATTTTTTCCAGGCCGAAGGCATCCGCGAGCGGTTTGAGAACGAGAACAAGTCCTGCTGTAGAGCAATTGGGATTGGTAACAATGAAGCCAGAACCGTAACCGCGATTTTTCTGCTGAACAGGAATCGCGTCCAGATGCGCCGCGTTTACTTCTGGAATCAGAAGGGGAACGTCCGGCGACATTCGATGGTTTTTGGAGTTGCTCACGACGGGATAACCGGCGCGCGCGAACTCTTCCTCCGCGGGACCCGCCACGGAAGAATCGAGCGCGGAAAAAACGAAATCGCAATCGAGCGCAGGGTCCAGACTTTTCACGACTAGATTCGCGGCTGCGGCGGGGACCGACTCGTTGAGGTGCCAATTTACCGCTTCGGAATACTTTTTTCCGGATGAGCGTTCAGAGGCGGCGACTTCCGCAAGCTCAAACCAGGGATGATCGGCGAGAAGTTCCACGAGACGCTGCCCGACAGTGCCGGTGGCCCCGAGAACGCCTGCGCGGAATTTTTTATCAAATCTCGGACGGTTAAATGCCGGCGAATCTGCAGCAGGAGTCACGCTTCACCTCTGGGTATGGAATCATGGCAGGCGCCCGCCCCGTTTAACGAAGAATTTGAGTGAACGACTGGGCCGATGCGGGTGCCGCGCAACTGCGGCTTGAACGTATTGCGAACCCAAACCACCATTTCAGTTTCGGCAGCCAACGGAAGAACCTTGGCGTGTAAAACCTTCGCGCCGGCTGCGGCAAGTGCGTGCGCTTCATCGTAAGAAAGTTCATGCAGAAGTTCTGCTTCTGTGGACTCGTGAGGGTTGGCGGTGTAGATGCCGTCCACGTCGGTCCAAATGACAAGCTCGTCGGCATCGACCACGTTCGCAATCAGCGCGAATCCGGTTACGACGGGAACGAGGCCATCATCGAAGAGCGGAAGGAGAATCTCACGTCCGCGACGGCGCGTTTCCTCAATTTGCGGGCGAGCATCGCGGAACGTGTCGCAAGTCAAAACAAATTCCGAGGAGCTGACGGGAACGGCGGGCACGCCCGTCTTTTCAAGAGCCGAAGCAAAGAGGCGGGCGCTGAATCGCTCGCCGTAGGATGCGAGACGATCTTGCAGCGGGGCGCGACCAGCGGAGCACGGCTGCGTTTCAGGAGACGCATCGTGCAGCAGATCTTGGCCGAGGAGCTGAAGTGCGCGCGCAGCGCGTTCATGCTCCTGCGATTCCAGATGGAGATCGCGAAGCACTTCCATGTGGAGCTGAAAAACGTGCTCGGCATCGCGCCGGGCATCGGTGCGGCATCCGGCTTCGAGCGTGCGCGCGATCCCCAGCAAGCGATCGGTGACCCGCTTCATCGCAGAAACAACAACGACGACACTCGCGCAAGAAGCCGCTTCGCGGACGATGCCGGCAGCATGGAGCATGCGCTCGGCGCCGAGAAGCGAGCTTCCGCCAAACTTAAACGCGAGAACTGAATGTTCGGATCCGTCGGAACGCTTTGCGAATGCGGAGGCAAACGCTCCTCTATTGTTTCCTTCTACGGGTAGTTCCTGCTGTCCATCCGGGCTCATGATGACGGCTCCTAGTCACGTTTTATGTCAGGGTTTGCAAGTACAAACCCTGAAACCCTGTGCCGGGAGCGTCTCTGGAGGGGGCCTAAATGAAGAAACCCACCGCCCGATTCGCTTCAGGCGGTGGGTTGGAAACTTTGCTTGTCTTGCTAGCTGTTTCGACCCTCGCCGGAAGCGCCCGTAGTCTTAATCGTAATAATAGTGGTGGACGTCGTCTTAGAAATGGACGACATCGAGGAGCGCTTCGAGATGGCGAGAGACAAACTCACGGGGAAAGCATAGCACAAGAACCAGCAATTACAAGAAAGAACGTTTTCCGGTGCCTGGCGAGCACTACAGACAAAACCCTAGAAAATTAGCGCCTTCGATAAGCATCTAATTCAACAGAGTTCCTTTGCGGAATTGTCCGGCTCTCGACCTCGGAGGTGAGGAGAGATGGCAAGCATAGGAAGAGTGGACCGAGTGGCGGTGGCTTTCACTGTATGGGGCTTCCTGGCGTTTTTCCTGTCACCGGGAACAACAGCGAAAAAGAATCAGATCACCGGAGAAATAAAATTCGAAGGGGTGACCTACGTCGAGAAAAAAGCGGGAGTGTGGGTCGACGGTCAATATCTCGGTTTTTTGAAAGAGCTGAAGGGCAAGCGGAAAATCGTGCTTTTGCCGGGAGAGCATCAAATTATTGTGCGGCGTGCGGGTTACGACGATTTCGCGAAAACGATTGTGATCGAGCCGGGTCAAGGGCAAACGGTACGCGTGGTCATGTACAAAACGCGGGGAGTGCCGCCGCAAGACGAATCTGCAAGGTTAAAATTTTCGGTGAAGCCGCGGCGCGCCGCAGTTTTTCTGGACGATAAATTCATGGGCCCGGCGAGCGATTTTGGCGGTTCAATGAAAGTAGCTCCAGGCTGGCACACCGTGAAGATCGAGCTGCCTGGTTACCGAACCTACCAGACGAGCGTGGACGCGGTGATAGGAAAGAAGAAGACGGAAGTGAAAGCCGAGCTTCCGAAAGGCAGCATCCGCGAAGCGGGGCCGCTGATCAGAGCAAAGGCGCAGTGACGCGGAAGTCGAGATCATTCCCCTGCCGGGCCCCCTGTACAGCGAAACGCGTAAGAACTCCTCGAAGATCGTGTCTCCCCGACCATACAGCGAATCCTGTACGATGGTAAGTAACATAAGAAGCGAAACTTACGGGCCCAATTGACCGCAGGGTTTGGCGACGTGGGTGCACTTAGCACAGGCGAAAGGCAATTCCACAACAAGGGAGTCGAATTTCAAAACGCCCAGGAGGCTCCATGCGGTTAGAAACGGCGAACCAAAGTTTGCGCTGGCGCCGTGCAATCAGCGTTTTTGTCTGGCTGCTCGTGATGATCAGCGGCACGAAAACGTTGCGTGCGCAAAATAAGGTGGTGGGAGAACTCGAATTTGAAGGGAAAACGAAATTGGAACGCGATTCGGGTGTGTGGATCGACGGAAATTATGTTGGATACCTGAAAGAGCTGAAGGGCAGCAAGAAGGTAACGTTGTTGCCCGGCCAGCACGAAGTAGTCGTGAGGCAGTCTGGCTATCAGGACTACGTCGAGAAAATCGTGGTCGAACCGGGACAGAAGCGCCTGGTCAGTGTCACCATGCATTTGGCGCCACGTGCGAGCGTACCGGAAATCACCGCAACGCTTAAACTAAAAATCAAACCGAAACGCGCGGCCGTTTTTCTGGATGAAAAGTTTGTCGGGCACGCAGCTGATTTTGGCGGCGCGTTCAAGTCCATGAAAATCAGTCCGGGCAAACACCGCATACGAGTGGAACTTCCGGGTTATCGAACGTTCGACACGGAAATAAATCTGCTCGCGAACCAGGAAAGCGAAGTAAAAACGGAGTTGGTCCCGGGCAGCATCGAGCAGAATTCGCCGCTGATCAAGAAACCGGATGCCCGTCAATAGAATTAGCGAACGTCAAAAACCAAACTGGAGCAGGTGAGGCCGGATTCGGCTTTCTGCAATTCAGAAATATCGAGCGATGCGACTTCTAAGCCGCGAGCTTCGATGCGCGCGCGTGTGCGGCCAAAGGAAGCAGGGAAAATGATCGTTCCGCCAAGCGCAAGTGCGTTTGCGGCGTGAGGTTCCGCGGGATCTACGTCCACCCATTGATACCCTGCAAAAATTGACGAGTCAAACCAGGCGCGGTTCGCAAGCAGCGTGTTGCTATCGAGCGAGGTAACAGCCGATTTCAGGTGAAGGCATCCGCTCACTGGAACGGAAACCACTTCATAACCGTGTGGCGCCGTGGTGCCGGCAAGCTGAGAGATCCCGTCGGCATTGGTGCGCGCGGTGAGCCCCACAAAAAGTTTTCGACCGACGCGCAGAATGTCTCCTCCTTCGATCGTGCCGGGAAGCTTGACGTAAGCAAGCTTGCGAAAAGGCGCCAGCGCGGCTGCGATGGTAGCGGCTTCGCGGCGGCGCGTTTCCGTGCCGAGAGGAAAGATCACCGCCAATTCATCCAGCACCAGCGCGGGATCTTCGACAAACATGGAGTCGGGCAGTTCGGGTTCAGCGGGCAGGGAAATGACGCGAGCGCCAAGCGATGCGAGCAGCTTTTCGTATGCATGATGCTGTTGGTGTGCGATTCCGAGATCGATCGGCTGGCGCGGGATGAAACTAAGTTCGCAGCTGGCGAACGCAGGACTGACGGCGCGAGTGATGACGGTAAGCATGGCGACAAAATTTAACAGAGGCGGGCGCTGCGCGGAAAGTGGTTGCGCGCG
>QHYO01000336.1 GCA_003224135.1 Acidobacteriota bacterium
AGCGGCTTCGCCGTGGGCCCTCCGCCACGCCAGTGATTGCGCGCCTGGAAGACGACCGGCTGGTCATCGACCTTCGTACCGTCTTCGCTGAGCAGGAAGCCGCACTCGCCGAAGCGCTGGCCGCGGCTCTTCGCTGAGCAGAGGCGGCACGGTAACACGGAAAGGTTTCACCCGCTTGTTGGCCTTTACTGTAGAGCATCGCGCATTGAAACAAACGAGTACGCGCTTGGCGAAGCTGCGGCCTGGCTGGGCACTGGTGCGCGTGCGCCTCGCCGGAATCTGCAATACCGATGTCGAAATTCTGCGCGGTTACCACAATTTTCGCGGAACACCAGGCCACGAATTTGTCGGCGAAGTTCAAGAGGTTCGTGGAGTATCCGCGGCCGTAAAGAATCGCTGGATAGGAAAGCGCGTCGCCGGCGAAATCAACATTGCCTGCCGTGCGTTTGGCTTCCGCCCAATCTGCCGGTTTTGCAAACGCGGGCTCACACGACACTGTGAGCGCCGCAAAGTGCTCGGCATCGTGGCCCATGATGGCGCCTTCGCGGAATATCTGACGCTGCCGGTTGAAAATCTGCACGTTATTCCCGATTCGATCGGCGATGAGGCGGCCGTGTTCATCGAACCGCTCGCTGCCGCGTGCGAGATCCTGGACCAGGTACCCATAAAACAATTTCGCGAAGCAGCCGTGCTCGGCGATGGAAAACTCGCGCAACTCATCGCGCGCGTGCTGCGCTCCGCACTGCCGCGCGTGGTGCTTTACGGAAAGCACCCGGAGAAACTGGCGCTTGCACGCCCTGCGAAAATCGCAACGAAGCGCGTTCGCGGCGATGCCAGCGATTTAGAGCGCGTGAAAGAAAAATTTGCACTGATTGTGGAAGCGACGGGCTCCCCGACGGGGCTTGCGCTGGCTCAGGAAATGACTGAGCCGCGCGGCACTCTGGTCCTGAAATCAACGTTTCACGGTGCTGCACCGATCGAAACGTGGCCAATCGTTGTGAAGGAACTGAGCCTCGTTGGGTCGCGCTGCGGGCCCTTCAACAAGGCCATTGCGCTGTTGCGCTCCCGTAAAATCGATCCGCGCCCACTGATTACCCGCACGTTTCCGTTAGAGGAAGCTTCGACAGCGATCGCCTTCGCGCAAGAACCGGGCGTAATGAAAGTCCTAATGCGAGGAAGAAAATAGTCAATGAGGTTTAAATAGGGTCTACGCGTGTTGAATGACGACCACGCAATTACTCCGTGACTAAGGCCGTACGATCCAAGGCCCATCATACCTAGTCCGAACGCTGCGATAAGAGCACGCAGTTTCCAATCGGCCTTCGCAGGTTCGCGTTGATGTTTTCGGCTCAAGATAAAAATCCCCGAATTCCGGCCGGCACTACAGACGATTGATACAGGACGCGACGCGTGCGGCCCCAAACCCATTATCAATATTGACGACAGTGACGTTCGACGCGCAGGAATTCAGCATCCCCAGCAGCGCCGCGACTCCGCCGAAACTCGCTCCATAGCCCACGCTTGTCGGCACAGCAATCACCGGCACTTCCACAAGTCCGCCAACAACGCTGGGCAACGCGCCTTCCATGCCCGCGACGCAAATGATCACGCGCGCTCCTGCAAGCGCTGAGCGATTTTCGAGCAACCTATGGATTCCCGCCACGCCCACATCGTAAAGATGCTCCGCTTGATTGCCCATAACGCGCGCAGTCAACAAAGCTTCCTCAGCGACGGGAATATCGCTGGTCCCCGCGGAAACAACAAGAATGGTGCCCTTGCCAACAATTGTTGAATCGCGCTCGATCGTGATGACGCCTGAGCGCGGATGAAATTTCACCAGACGCGATACTTTTCCGGCAGCGCGCTTCACCACGGCAAATATTTTCGCGTCCGCTCGCGTAACCATAATGTTGTGTTTGCTGTCCTTCTTCGCCAGCATCGCGCGCACGATGGACGCGACTTGATCCGGAGTCTTTCCCTTACCGAAAAGCACCTCGGCAAATCCCTGGCGCAACGTGCGGTGATGGTCCACTTTCGCAAAGTCGAGGTCTTCAAATGGAAGATGCTTCAGCCGCTCAATCGCCTCTTCCGGCGCGAGCTTCCCCGACCGCACGGATTTCAGAAGTTTCAAAAGTTCTTGAGAATTCATCGCAATTGCCGCCAAAGAAGTCTAACACCGCAGCCTCCGCGCGCCGCTGCTTGACTTGCCACAAAGCGGCTGCGAGACTGAATTTATCCGCGGCGACAAGATGCAACAAAACGGCAAAAAAATCATCACTGTGGGTGTGACCGGCGCGAGCGGTGCTGTGCTCGCTCAAAAAATGCTCGGCTTGCTGGACTCCGATGCGCGTGTCGAGCGAATTCACCTTGTCGTCACCGAAACCGGACTGCGCCTCTTTGCCGAAGAACTCGCGATTCCTTCCAGCAGCGCTCATCAACTGGTCCAGCGCATTCTGGGACATCCTTCGCAGAAAATCGAGGTCATTTCCAACAAAGACGTGGGTGCTTCGATTGCTTCCGGCAGTTACGCAGTCGATGCCATGGCGGTGATTCCCTGCTCGGTAGGTACGCTCGCCAAAATCGCCGCAGGCACATGCGACGATCTCATTGCGCGCTCAGCTGACGTCATGCTCAAAGAAGCGCGCAAATTGGTTCTCTGTGTGCGTGACACGCCATTCAGCCGCATTCACCTTGAAAACATGCTGCGTGCGCAACAAGCGGGTGCGGTCATCATGCCCGCGATTCCGTCCTTCTATCACCATCCGAAAACGATCGATGATCTCGTGGTGCAATATGTCTGTCGCGTGTTGGCGCAAATGGAATTGCCGCAAGACGTAATGTTCCGCTGGCCCGGCTCAGCCACCGCGAAAGAAGCCAAGGCGTAAACGTGACTCCGATGAGCAACCGCATCCGCACCGTTCTCGAAATGATCAAGTTCGAGCACTCCGTGTTTGCATTGCCATTTGCACTAACGGGAGCATTGTTGGCAGCACGCTTCACCTGGCACGGCTGGCCTTCCTGGCAACAACTGCTGTGGATTGTCACCGCCATGGTGGCGGCGCGCAGCGCAGCTATGACCATCAACCGTATCGCTGACGTTCGCTACGACAAGGAAAATCCGCGCACGGCGCAACGCGCGCTCGCGACTGGCGCGCTTTCAACAGGATTCGCTTGGATTTTCACGATTGTGGCAGTCGCTGTGTTTTTCCTGGCCGCGTGGCAGTTGAATCCTCTTGCGCTCAAACTGGCACCCCTCGCGCTCGCCATTCTGTTTTTCTACTCTTATACCAAGCGCTTCACCAATTGGTCGCATCTCTTTCTCGGATTTGCGCTCGGCATTTCTCCTGCCGCTGCGTGGATCGCCGTCACTGGCCACCTCAATGTACGCATGTTGATCCTTTGCGCCGCGGTCACTCTGTGGGTCGGCGGTTTCGATGTGTTGTACGCGTGCCAGGACGTGGACTTCGATCGCCGCGCCGGTTTGTTTTCAGTGCCGAAGCGCTTCGGAATCGCAACCGCGCTCCTGATCGCTCGCCTGATGCACATCGGAGTCGTAGCACTGTTCGCATGGCTTGCTGCAAGTTTTTCCTTACCGTGGCCCGCATGGCTCGGCATAGCCGTCGTTGCGGCCTTGCTTGCCTACGAACACTCCCTTGTCAAAGCCGACGATTTAAGCAGGCTGGACGCTGCGTTTTTCGCGATGAACGGTTATATTAGTATTTCGTTTTTGCTCTTCTGGGGAGCGGCAGCCGCGCTCTGGAAGGTTTGAAACATTCGAAACGTTTGCCAAAAAAGCGGCCTGTCGCGGAGTGGCGCTTGATGGCATCCTATTCAATGGAAAGCCGAATCCTCTTGAGCGAACTGATTCTCACTGATAAAAGGTTGCGCCCCATCGCCGACAAAGTGCTCGCGGGCCAGCGCCTGACTTTTGAGGACGGCATCGAACTTTACCGTTCGCCGGACCTGCTCGCAGTCGGATGGCTCGCTAACTACGTTCGTGAAAAAAAACACGGGAACGTTACCTTTTTCAACGTCAATCGCCACATCAATCCCACCAACGTGTGTGTCGCGCACTGCAAGCTCTGCGCCTTTGGCCGCGATCCGAACGCGCCGGGTGCCTATACCTACGCGCTGGAGGAAATTTACCAGCGCGCGGAACAGGGTGTTCGCGAAGGTGCAACCGAATTCCATATCGTCGGCGGCCTCCATCCCGATCTGCCATTTGATTATTTTCTTGAAATGATTCGCGGCCTGAAGCAGCGTTGCCCCGGCGTACACTTGAAAGCCTTCACCATGGTGGAGGTGCACTACTTTTCCCGCATCGCCAAAATCTCGATCGAAGAAACTCTGCGCCGCATGAAAGAAGCTGGTGTCGATTCCTGTCCCGGTGGCGGTGCGGAAATTTTCCATCCGCGCGTGCGCCGCATCATTTGCGACCACAAAGTCAGCGGACAAGTCTGGCTGAATACCGCAAAAAAGGCGCATGAAATCGGTTTGCCGTCGAACGCCACGATGCTTTATGGCCACGTGGAAACCGAAGAAGAACGCGTCGATCATCTGGTTAGGCTGCGCGAAGTGCAGGATCAGACGCACGGCTTCGTGGCGTTTATTCCACTTGCGTTCCATCCGGACAACACGCCGCTATCTCACATTCCGAAGACCACCGGCTATCTCGATCTGCGCAACATCGCCGTTTCGCGTCTGATGCTCGACAATTTCGAGCACATCAAGGCTTATTGGATCATGCTGACGCCTAGCATCGCTCAAATCGCGCTGCGCTTCGGCGCAAACGATCTCGATGGCACAGTCGTCGAAGAAAAGATTTACCACGATGCTGGAGCGAAAACGTCCGAGTTCACGCCACGCGCCGAACTCGAACGCCTGATTCGCGCCGCGGGCCGCGTCCCGGTCGAACGCGACACGTTGTATCGCCCCGTTGACCGCTTGAAAATGCCGCCCATTGCTCCGGTAACCCCGCCCGGGCTCGTTTCGCTCACTCTGAACGTTTGATTTGTCTCGGAAGCTCTACGAAACGTAGAATTCCCCGCTGCAACTCGGTCCACGGACTAAACGTCTCACTACTGCATTGAGTTCGCCCGGAGAGCACCAAGAAAATTATGCGCACCATTGCTTTGCTGACAATCTCAAACATCTTCATGACCTTCGCCTGGTACGGCCACTTGAAGTACCGCAACGAAGGTCTTTGGAAAGTGATTCTTGCCAGTTGGGGTATCACGTTTTTCGAATATTGTTTCCAGGTGCCGGCAAATCGCATCGGCTCCTATGAATTCAATGCCGCGCAGCTCAAAACCATTCAGGAAGTGATTACATTGACGGTGTTCGCGGCTTTCTCGGTGACCTATCTCGGCGAAAAATTAAAGTGGAATTACGCGGCTGGAGCAGCGTGCCTCGTCCTGGGCGTATTCTTTCGTTTTTCATAAGTGGTGAAATTAGTCGGGGACTCTCGTCGGCGCCCACGCAATCATTTCCTGCAATTTTGAATAATGAAGTACCACCGGCGGACCCGAGATCGCTATCTTCCACTTTTCGAGCATCGTGTTCGCCATGAGCGTCGCGCGTGCTTCCTGTAGCTTCCACGGCCCATGGTGAATCTCGCTGCGCAATAGTCCGCCATCCGGTTTCTGTGCGTACAGGCAGTAGCGTTCCGTCAGAAAATATTCCAGTGTTCCGCGCTCAGCCTCAAACTGCATACCTTGCGCGTTGTAACCTGCCTCGAATGTTTCCCTTCCACCGCGGCGATCGCTGCGCCGAGAGGAATACACAATTCCTCCGGGCCCGGA
This sequence comes from Acidobacteriota bacterium, assembly GCA_003224135.1. Lineage (GTDB taxonomy): Bacteria > Acidobacteriota > Terriglobia > Acidiferrales > UBA7541 > Acidiferrum. The sequence continues at coordinate 5,802 of QHYO01000336.1, forward strand.
TTTCGAATTCATGCACGCGTGAAAATACGGCAAATGAAACCACAAACGCGCCACCTCAACCGCTACAGGGTTCGCCGCGTCCAAACTGAAAAACCATACGCCGGGTTTTCCACTCGCAGTGACATAGGTACGCACATTCAACTCTCTAAACGCCCCTAGCCACGGCAGGGCCGGCATCCCGCGCAGCCGGACACCCGACATCGTGAACGGCACGATGCTGATCCACGCCTGCCCATCATAAAGGTCAAGCTCCAGCGTTTCGGGCAGCAGCTTTCGCATTACCTCCGCAGGAAGCGGCCAACTCGCGAACAACAAGTCGTGCCAATTCTGCGCCATAATCCACGGGCCGCTGGGCAGCGGCCACGGGCGGTGTGTCACGAATCGTAGCGACGGATGCATTCTGTATGCATGTCCTGCGTTCTTGAAACTGCCCTGTTAATATACCCGGAACGCCGCATCTCGAATCGAATCGGTAGATTCAAATGGACATATCTTTTGAATGGAGGATTTCATCATGCAGCGCAAAGCATCGGCGGTTTGGCAAGGCGACTTGAAGGCCGGCAAGGGCGCAATTTCCACAGACAGCGGCGTCCTCAAGCAGACGCCCTATTCTTTCCACGCACGTTTTGAAAACGGCATTGGCATGAACCCTGAAGAACTTCTCGCCGCGGCGCACGCGGGCTGCTTCACGATGGCGCTTTCCGCGCAACTCGGCGGCGCAGGAATCACGGCCCAAAAACTCGAAACGACGGCCACCATCACGCTTGATAAGGTCGGCGACGGTTTTTCCATCACGAAGAGCCATCTCGATCTCGTCGCCACCATTCCCGGCGCGGACAAGGCGAAATTCGACGCGGCCGTCAAAGCCGCGGAAACCGGCTGCCCTGTCTCGAAATTGTTTAAAGCGGAAATCACCGTGAGCGCCAAACTCAACAGCTGACCGCCGCAACACAATCGTTGGTTAAACAGGTACAATTCCGCACATGCTCACGTCTCCTGCCGCGTTTCTGACCGGCGTCGCCATCCTGATCATTGTCGTTTGGGACGCCTTTGAGGTGATCATTCTCCCGCGTCGCGTGACCCGGCGGTTCCGCCTTTCCCGCCTCTTCTACAAGAATCTCTGGAGCGTCTGGAAATTCACTGTCGGACTGTCCCGCGTCAAAAAAGTCCGTGAGTCCGCCTTTGGCATTTTTGGTCCGATCTCTCTTCTGATCCTCGTTGCAGTCTGGGCCGTTGGACTGGTCCTGAGCTTCGCCCTGATGCAGTACGGCTCCGGCTCCGCCGTCAACGTCACCGGTACCAACCGTGGCTTCTGGACTGACGCCTATCTCAGCGGCACCACCTTCTTCACGCTAGGCCTCGGCGATGTAGTGCCGCGCTCCGGCATGGCTCGAGCTCTCGTCGTCACCGAAGCCGGCCTCGGCTTCGGTTTTCTCGCTGGCGTCATCGGCTACCTGCCGTTCATCTACGGCTCGTTCTCCAAACGCGAAGTAAATATTTCCCTGCTCGATTCGCGCGCCGGCACACCGCCAACAGCCGGCGAGCTGCTTCGTCGTCACAGCTATCCGCAAGGGCAAAACGCGCTTCGCGAACTGCTGAAGGAATGGGAACTCTGGTGCGCCGAACTCATGGAGAGCCATCTGTCTTATCCCGTGCTCGCGTTTTTCCGCTCGCAGCACGACAATCAATCCTGGATCGCCTCGCTTACCGCCATTCTTGACGCCTGCGCATTAATCATGGTCGGCATAGAAGGTGCCTGCGAAAGACAAGCCCAGCTCACTTTTGCCATCGCCCGTCATGCCGTCGTAGATCTCTCGCAGGTCTTCAACACTTCGCCGAAGGAACTCCCCGCGGACCGCCTGCCGCACGCCGAACTTCAGCACATCCGTGACGTGCTCGCACAACACGGACTCAAGTTGCACGACGACGCTGCCGCCGACCAGCGCCTTGCGGACTTACGTCGCATGTATGAGCCGTACATATACGCTCTCGCAAACTACCTCAGCCAGTCCCTGCCTCCGTGGATTCCGCCGAAAAAAGGGAAGGACAACTGGCAAACTACCGCTTGGGGCCAGGCAGCAGGCTTCGTCGAACGGCAAACCGCCGTCACAGTCGACGATCATTTTTAGTTTCCGCCGAAATCGTTTTCGTCCCGTAGTTGAATTTCGCATTTCGTTTTCGACTCTCTCTTTCGGAGTTCCACAATGAAAGCCATTCTCGTTCGTCAATTTGGCGGTCCTGAAGTTCTAAAACTCGAAGAAGTCCCCACGCCCAAGCCCGCAGCCGGACAAGTGCTCGTAAAAATTCACGCCGCTGGGGTGAACCCCGCCGACACCTACGCGCGCACAGGCAACTACGCCGTACTGCCACCGCTTCCTTATACTCCAGGCACTGATGGCGCAGGCGTTGTCGATTCCATCGGCGACGGCGTGAAAAAAGTAAACCCCGGCGATCGCGTTTACGTCGCAAAAAATCTCTCAGGCACATACGCCGAATACGCACTCGCGCTTGAATCCCAGGTGCACCGTCTGCCCGATCGCATTTCCTTCGCGCAAGGCGCCGGCGTGTTCATTCCGTATGGCACCGCATATCACGCGATTCATCATCAGGCGAAAGCGCACGCTGCCGAAACAGTTCTGGTTCACGGGGCCAGCGGCGGCGTCGGAATTGCCTCTTTGCAATTCGCCCGCGCACTTGGCCTAACCGTCTTCGGCACCGCCGGCTCCGCAAAGGGCCTTGAACTGGCTCAGCGCGAAGGCGCGCACCAAGTCTTCGACCACTCGAAATCCGGCTACCAGGAAGAAATCACGAAAGCCGCCGGCGGACGTGGCGTGGACATCATTCTCGAAATGCTCGCAAACGTGAATCTCGGTGCCGACCTAAAACTCCTGGCGCAGAGGGGCCGGGTCGTTGTGATCGGCAGTCGTGGCGATGTCACCATCACCCCGCGCGACCTCATGGGCCGTCGCGCATCGATTCGCGCATTCACGCTTTGGGCCTTGACGGAAGCCGAATCCATTGAAGTCCACGCCGGCATTATCGCTGGCCTCGAAAATGGCACGCTCCGTCCGGTCGTGGGCTCGGAAATTCCGCTCAAAGACGCCGCACAAGCACACATCAACGTCATGAAGCCGTCGGGCGCCTTCGGCAAAATTGTTTTGATTCCGTAATTGCTTGCGAACAACTCCGTGGCAAAGCGATTCTCGTCTACCCTGAGATGTGAAGGGCTGGCCTCTTCACTCAACCGACGCCAGCAAATTTCACAACCAGCCCACATACCGCCCCGCCTAAAATCAGCCAGGCGGAATTCACCCGGTAACGAAACATCAAAACCGCGCTCACCAGCGCAATCACCAGCGCCAGCGGCGTCACAACCGCCCCTCGCGCAAATTGAAACCCAACAAACGCCATCAACGCC
>QHYO01000337.1 GCA_003224135.1 Acidobacteriota bacterium
CCGGAATTGCCGAACAATTGATCGCCACAAATGGGCCGCCAGCGCGTGGTGAAAGTTTATGCACCGTTCGCGCCACGATTTCTTTTCCCGAGCCGGTCTCTCCCGTGATCAATACCGAGGCAGAACTCGGCGCTGCCATCTCCACGATCCGCATCACGTCCTGCATCGGCTTTGAGGCGCCCACCAGATCGCCCAGCCGACCGGCTTCGCGCAACTGCCTTTGCAGCACTACAAGTTGCCGGGCGTCTCTCGCTTTACCGAGTGCGCGATCGAGCAACGCCCGCAGCACCGGCCCCTTCAGCGGTTTTTCGATGTACCAGAAAGCTCCCGCCTCGATCGCCGCTACCGCCCGCTCTTCGCTTCCTTTCCCGGTGATGATGATCGCCGGCACATCCGTCAATTCCGCCCCGAGCTGGCTCAGCAAGTCCAGCCCATTCATCCCCGGCAGTTCGACATCCGCGATCAGTGTATCGGGCTGATAGCTGCCGAATTTCGCCAGCGCATCTTCCGCCGTCCCGACACTCAGAACCTCGTACCCCCAGCGCTGCAATAATTGTTCGTAACCTTTCCGGGCATTCTCTTCATCCTCGACGATCAACACGCGGTCCTTGCGCTCCGCGAATTCCACTGCGCGGACACCGGCCCTTTTCTCGTCCACCATTCGCTGAACCTCGCTCATGAACCCTTCTTATCTTCTCAGAATCTACCGCTGGCTGGACCTCCTCAATCTATCAATCATTCTCCATCACTGCAAAGCGCAGCGAAGAGTCAGGATTGGTCTTTTTGGAATAGCGAAGAGAACGGGAATTAGCTGCGTACGCTTACGTTCATTTGTTGGATCACTTCCAGGATTTTCTTCACCGTGAACGGTTTCTGCAGCAGCACGGTATTTCGCTCCAGCATTCCATCCTGTACGAGAGCACTTTCCGTATAGCCGGACATCATGTAAATGACTTTTAGACCAGGGAATTTCAATCGCAATCGCGACGCAAGTTCTGGACCACGCAGCTTTGGCATGATTACATCTGTCAGCAGCAATCGAATTCGCGCAGGGCCGCTTCGTCTTCAGCTATCAGCACGGTGCCGGCTCCATGGATCTCCTCAGACGATTTTATCTCTGGCGCGCTGGCGTTCGCTTCACTTTTCACTTGAGGCAGGTAGACTCGCATCGTGGTGCCGATACCGACCTCGCTACGGACAAGGATGTAACGTCCACTTGGAGGTATAACGGACAACACGCGTTCCAATATGGAACAGCCGAATGACGATTTGCGTCGCGCCCAGTTCGCCGCTTAGTCTCTCACCGTTTATTCTTTCACGAGGTACAACGCGCGCTCCAATTCGATCTCCAGCTTCGAGCCTTTCGGCAATTGCAGTTCGTGTCCTCGCCCAGCTTCCATTAAGTACGCCGCAAGCGCCGCCTCGGCCGCGCCTTCCACGGCTTCCTTCGCGTTCTTATGCTTGATTCCATGCAGTGCGCCCATTCCGGCGCCTTCTCCTGCCGCTTCTGCCGCAGCTTTCTGGGTACTCGTCTTGCCTTCGATCAGCCCTTCTTTTTCCGGGCTCGACGTCACGCTGTGATCTCCGGGCACACCCACCACATCTGCCACGATCGGCAGTGGCCCAAATCTCGTTCGGATCTCGTCAAACACCAACCAGATTTTCGCGCGTCCGATAATTCCTGCCGGCTCCACGCGGCTTACGTGCCCGCGAATCTGCACTCCCGCGGGCAAATAAATCCCGCTACCCGCCGCCAGCGGCTCCAGTGTCCTCACGCTGAATCGCCTGCCCTGTTTTGTCTCGCCCGTTTCCAGTTCGTCTTCCAGCCGAACCAACACTCGCGTTCCAGGGACTACCGCGTAGGCCTCAATCGGTAACCCGCCATGACGCGACCCATCTGCCGGCTGGGTCATCTGTTGCGTCGGCTCTTGCTGCGCCGCCTGCGTCCGCGCAGGCCCTTCGTCATCTCGCGAAGTTGGCACTTCCTGCGCTCTCGTCAAATCTCCAATTAGCAATCCGAATCCCATCAGAAACATCGCCAACATCGCCAGGCTTCTCGGCGCCGCAAAATATCCCAGGCCCATGATCTCCTCCAATTGTGTTACGCAGACAGAATAGCACTCCACGTGCCGAAGGCCTTTCCCCTCGACCGTCTAACCCGCCTGTTTTACATTAGTTGCAGCCGGGTAGAACGCTCGTCTGGGCGAGGGATAGCTCATGCTGTCGGCCGCACCACGCATCGCCGACACCAAATCCTTGCACCCATTCACTAAAGCTTTCTGACTGCACGTTTTGTATGCTTCTCGGTGCCGCAAGGCTGTCGCACATATCTCGCGCTCACTTTTGGCCGATGACTCCTGCGATGATGTGCGCCAATGGCGGATTCTCAGTCCCTTCTCGGCCAAAGTATTTCGCATTACCGCATCCTGGAAAAACTGGCAGAAGGCCAAACTCAACAATGGCGGGACCTCCGATCCTGAGGCCTACCAGCTGTGTCTAAAAGGTCGCTTCTATTGGGACAAGCGCACGCCCGATGCCCTGAACAAATCGCGGGATTATTTCCAGCAGGCCGTCGATAAGGATCCCAACTATGCCTTGGCTAGTAATACGCAGTGATCTCGGACTACACCTACATTCCCTACAGCGAAACCAACCCGAAGGTGAAGATCTACGCCACACGGGCACTGGCGATTGACGACTCACAGGCGGAAGCACATACATTACTGGCAATCTCATATGACACCGATTGGCGGTGGGCGGACGCGCAGCGGGAATTTGAGCGTGCCCTCGAACTGAATCCCAACCTGAGTCGCACTCATGTCTTGTTACGGCGCTCACTTGGACTATCTCGGGAATGCTGAGCAAGCACTTACGCACTTTCGGCGCACGCGGTGGAGCTCGAGCCACTCAACCTGAACGCAAATGATTATCTGGCGGGCGAGTATCTTTCCTCTAGGCAGTATGATCAGGTTATCGAATATGAGAAAAAGATTCTGGAAATCGATCCCACCTATGCCCGGTTCACCTAAGACTAAGCCTCGCCTACCGCTTTATGGGGAAATATGATCTTTGGTTCGAGGAATGGGAGAAAGCCGCGAAATTCAGTAACGATGCGGACGACTTAGCACGGGTCGCGGCAGCCAGGCGCTCGTACCCTAAATCCGGTTATCGCGGCGCCATGAAACGCGTCGCGGAACTTCGGAAGAGCAAGCAAAGCGCATCTACATTGATCCCCTATTTATTGCCGTGAACTATGCCATTCTGGGGGAAAAAGATCGTGCATTTGGCTTGTTGGAAAAGGCTTGCCGGGAAAAGAGCGGCGGCATCGGGAGCATCAAGACTATTCCCGCTTTCGATTCGCTGCGTTCCGATCCCCGATATGCCGACCTGCTCAAACGCATGGGTCTGCCTCAGTAACAATTCCTTTGCCGGGTTCAAAATGGCCAGGGCTGTGTTTCTTCTCCAGTTGCCTCCATCTGAGCCGCTATTTGCAAACACGTAATAGTGATCTTCCGGCCTTATTTTTCCGCTAGCAATCGACGAACGCGGCGCAACACTTTGGCGTACATCGCTGCCGTCACTCGCCCCGTCTGCGTGTTTTGCTGGCTCGGATGATACACGCCGACCAGCCTCGGTCCATCTCCCGGCAATTTTGCAACCGTTCCATGCGCAAACGCGAACTTTGCGCGCGACGCAATCACGCCTTGGCTCTTCAAGACGTCCAGGTAGGCATCCCACGCAATTTTTCCCAATGCCAGAACAACCTTCGGACGCAGCAAAGCCAGTTCACGTTCCAGGTATCCGCGGCAATTCAGGATTTCAGACGGCAACGGTTTATTTGCAGGAGGCGCGCAGCGCACGGCCGCGGCGATAAACGCGCTGTTGAGCGTTAGCCCGTCGTCGCGATGAAGGGAAGTCGGCTGGCTCGCAAAACCCGTCTTGTGGAGCGCCGCGTATAGGAAATCTCCAGAACGATCGCCTGTAAACACACGCCCCGTCCGGTTAGCTCCGTGCGCCGCCGGGGCCAGCCCCAAAATAAAAAGTTCCGGGCGTGGGTCTCCAAATCCCGGGACCGGGCGTCCCCAATAGGTCCAATCGCGGAAGGCACGGCGTTTTTCCCGCGCTACTTTTTCGCGATATTCGACCAGCCGCGGACACTTCCGGCAGGTGATTATTTCTTTCTCCAGGATTCGCAGCCGCTGGGGCTCTTCGTGCGAGTTGCCGAGCTCGCCTTCGTAAATTGCGTCGTGCATGGTGTCGCGCAGTATACACGCACGAAACTTCTTCCACGACGGTGCCGCGGAAGATTATGAGTCGCGTCCGAGCAGGCGATTCACTTCGTCGTACGGCACCGCATCCTTCATGAATTCGGCGTGGTCGCGGTATTCGGATAGCGCCTTGGCAAATTTCCGCGCTGTTCCGAGAGCGGCACGCATCGTTCCCGAGCCGATGCTCGCCCGTGCGACTCCGAATTTTTCAAGTTCCGCCACAGTCGGGCCGCCAGGCTGCAACAGAATGTTCAGCGGAGCATCGACCGCGCGCACTAATCTTCCGATCGTTTCCTTTTCCCGGATTCCCGGAGCGAAAACACAATCGGCGCCGGCTTTGCGGTAGGTGCGCAAGCGCTCTACGGTCCGCTCGAAACGCGTTTCTTCCCGCCCAATCGGCATCAAGTAAACATCGGTCCGCGCGTTGATCACCAGTGGAACGCCCGCTGCAGCCGAAGCCTCCCGGACCGCCGAGATTTTTTCCGCTTGCAATCCAATTTCGACGTGCGAGCCCTCGTCATCCCCGGTTACATCTTCGAGATTTAGTCCCACCGCTCCTGCGTCGACGAGCGCGCGGGCCATTTCGGCCATGTCCGCCGGACTTGTGCCATATCCCGATTCCATGTCTGCCGTGACCGGAACGCTCACTGCGCGCGCGATTCGCGCGACAAACTCCAGCATCTCGCGCTGCGGAACGCGCTGGCCGTCCGGATAACCCAGCACCGCCGCGACTCCCGCACTTGTGGTTGCTACGGCAGGAAATCCGGCGTGTTCCATGATCCTGGCGCTGATCACGTCCCACGCATTCGCCAAAATCAGAATTCGTGGGCCCTCATGCAGTTTCCGCAACTGCTCCGCTTTCCTGGCCTGTTGAGCTGTTTCCATAGATGTTCTCCGCGCTAAGCAGAATCGATCCTTGCTTGAGTTCAGCCTACGCGGTTAATGCTTTTGAAATAGAACCAATTTGGGCCGCATTTCACTTCTCTTTGCCGTGAGAATGCAAAAAGCTTCGGGCCTTCCCACTCATCTCAATAGGTCCAACGTTTCTTCGTGAATTCTCCCATTTGTACTCAACAGACTCTTCTCATAAATCGTTGCTCGTCCGTTCAACGACGTGGACCTTCCGCCTGCCTCTTGCACAATCAATATCAGTGGCGCTAAATCCCACGGCTTTGATGTCCAATCGAGCGCTGCCTCAATCGCTCCTTCCGCCACGAGCATGTGTTGCCAGAAGCCGCCAAACGATCGGCCGTTTCGCGCCGCATCCAAATATTTCCGAATGCGCGTCTGGTCTGCTGAGTCTTTGCTCGGACCAGTTCCTGTTGAAAACACCATCGAGTCTTGCAATTTTTCAACACTCGAAACCTGCAATCTTCTCTGTTCCCGGTACGCCCCTTGCCCTTTGTAGGCCTGCCAGTGCGACCGCAGCGCCGGAGCGCTCGCCATCGCCGCTACAATTTCGCCGTCGCGCTCGATCCCCAGCAGCGTTCCAAAGGTCGGAATGCCACGCGAAAATTCTTCCGTTCCGTCAATCGGATCGATAATTAGGCGCGGCCGCGCGCCCGGCGAAGGAGCCGCCTCTGGCCCGCCGCCCATCTCCTCACCCAAAACGTCCAGTTCCAACCCGCTGGCCGCCACCTTTCTGCGCGCCATCTCCTCCACTGCGCGATCCGCCTGTGTTACTGCGGTGCCGTCTTTTTTTCGCTCGACCCGGAGCTCAATCGCGCGAAAATATTTCAAGGCAATTTGGTCGGCCTCTTGCGTAATCTCTTCCAACAACTTTCCGTATACCGCGCGATATCCCATTCCCGTCGTTACTCCTCGTCTTACTTCCGTCATGGCTTTCTCCGAACGCTAATGTCCAATTCAGACGCTGCGCCGTGCGTTTGACTCTCAGAACCTCGCCCTCTAGCATACTATTTCGCTCTTATGCACACTCCTCCTTACACCGGCACGGTTCTCGATCGCATTCTCGAAGCCCGCCTGCTGGAAGTTGAGCACCGCAAAAAGGTTCTTCCGGAGACGGCGCTGAAGTACGGCGTAAAGGCTGCAAGCGCGGTACGTGATTTTTCTGCGGCTTTGACTCAGCCGGGAATCAATATTCTCGCCGAGCTGAAACCCGCTTCTCCTTCGCGCGGCGTCATTCGCGATCCTTTCGATCCAATCGCGCTTGCAACTTCACTTGAAGCCGCGGGCGCCGCCGCGCTTTCCGTTCTCACCGAAGGCGAATTTTTCCGCGGCTCACTCAAGAATCTTCGCGACGCGCGAAAAAGTGTTCAGCTTCCTGTGCTTCGCAAAGATTTTATTTTCGATCCGTGGCAGGTTTGGGAAAGCCGCGCGAACGATGCGGACAGTTTTTTGTTAATCGTTGCCACGCTGCGCGATCAGCAGCTCATCGAATTGATTGCCCTCGGCAGGAAACTCGGCATGGAGCCAGTCATCGAAGTTCACACCCGCGCAGAGCTTAACCGGGCAATCGCCGCAGGTTCAAGAATTATCGGCATCAACAACCGCAACCTGAAAACGCTCGATGTCCGTGTCGAAACTTCCTTTGAATTGTTCGAACAGATTCCCGACGAGTGCATTGCTGTCAGCGAATCCGGCATTCGCACTCCGGGCGAACTTGCGAAATTGCGCGCCGCTGGGTTCGATTCGTTCCTCGTCGGCACAAGCCTGATGCTTGCTCCTGATCCCGCCGCCGCTCTCGCCGAATTGCTAGGCGGCAAGCTACGGGGAGAATAGTTCCATTGGTCCGCGTCAAAATTTGCGGTATCACTCGTCTTGAAGACGCGCGGCTCGCCGTTGAACTTGGCGCCGACGCGCTCGGCTTCAATTTCTACGAAAAAAGTCCGCGCTGCATCGCTCCTGCCGAGGCCTGGAAAATTCTACGCAACATGCCCGCGCTGGTTTCAACCGTCGGCATCTTCGTGAATTGGGATTCCTCCCCGGTCATCGCACTCGCAAAATCGTTACATCTCAGCGCGGTCCAAATCCACGGCGTCGAGTCCGCTGCTGTCACCGCAGCCTGCGCGCGCCACGTTCCCGTGATTAAAGCGTTTCGCACCGATGCGAAATTTTCCGTCGCACAATTTCGCGCACATAACTCAGCGAGTTCATTTCTCCTCGACGCTGCGATCTCAGACTCATCATCGAAAAAGTTCGGCGGCACCGGCCAACTCGCCGACTGGAAAATCGCAAAACGCGCCGCAGCCAAATGCCGAATCGTTCTCGCCGGCGGCCTTACTCCCGACAACGTTGCGGACGCCATCCTCGCCGTTCGACCCTATGCGGTAGACGTCGCCAGTGGCGTCGAGTCCAACCCCGGCAAAAAAGATCCCGCCAAACTTCGCGCCTTCTTCGCCGAAGTCGCCCGCGCAAACCGCCAACTCTCTTCGTAGAGGCCACTTCCGGTAGCTCACTCTTCCCACGATGTACTCGCTCTCGCCACCCGTACGGTTTCAGCTCGCCGCCACCTATGCGACAATAATCTTTCCATGGTTTCTCAATTTACTATCCCAGCCACAGTTCCCGGACGCTTCGGCCCCTACGGCGGGCGCTACGTTCCGGAGACGCTCATGGTGCCGCTGTTGGAACTTGAGCGCTCCTATGAAGTCGCAAAGTCCGATCCAGAATTCCAGGCCAGGTTCAACGACCTGCTGAAAAATTTCGCGGGACGACCGACGCCATTGCAACTCGCATCCCGCCTGACCGCGTATCTTGCGGATTCTGGCAACGGGCCAAAAATTTATCTCAAACGCGAGGACCTTCTCCACACCGGCGCGCACAAAATCAACAACGCCATCGGCCAGGGTCTGCTCGCCGTGCAGATGAAGAAGCCACGCGTCATCGCTGAAACCGGGGCGGGGCAGCACGGCGTCGCCACTGCCACGGTAGCCGCGCACTTGGGTCTCGAGTGCACGGTGTATATGGGCACGGAAGACATGGCGCGCCAGGCGCTCAATGTTTCACGCATGCGCATGCTCGGCGCGGAAGTGATCGGCGTCGAGTCCGGCAGCCGTACTTTGAAAGACGCCATCAATGAGGCCATGCGCGACTGGGTCACCAACGTCCGCACCACGCACTACCTCCTCGGCTCGGTTCTAGGTGCTCATCCGTATCCGACGATGGTGCGCGATTTTCATTCCTGCATTGGGCGCGAGGCCCGCGCACAAATCCTTGCCGCGGAAAAGCGTTTGCCCACGCATCTTTTCGCCTGCGTTGGCGGCGGCTCGAACGCCATGGGCCTCTTCCATGAATTCCTGAAGGACGAGTCCGTGAAGATGGTAGGCATCGAAGCTGGTGGCCGCGGCAACGAACTGGGTGAACACGCGGCACGCCTCGCTGCAGCGCAAGGTTTCACCGGAGCGCGACCGGGCGTTTTGCAGGGCACTTACACTTACGTCCTGCAAACGGACGACGGGCAAATCGCCACCACGCATTCCGTTTCCGCAGGTCTCGACTATCCAGCGATCGGTCCCGAGCATGCCTGGCTGGCTGATCAGCACCGCGCAGAATATTCCGCCGTCACCGATGCTGCAGCTCTTGACGCAGCACAACTTCTGGCGCGTACCGAAGGCATCATTCCCGCGCTCGAATCCGCACATGCCATTGCCGGCGTCATCGAGCGCACGCCGCAATTCACGCGTGAAGACCTGGTCATCATCAATCTCTCGGGCCGTGGCGACAAAGATATGGACACTTACTCCCGCTCCCTCGGCGAAAAACCCTGATAATTCCGGCGGTTACTCGTTTCCGCCATTTGTCACGCGTTTGCAAAACCGTGCATTCGGGGGCGAGTCATTCGCTCTTGGTGTTAATCTATTGCATTCCAGTATGAGCGCTGATGTACATCGCACGACTCGCATTACGCGCCGCTTCGCGGAACTTCGCGATTCGGGCGAGATGGGGATTGTTGCGTATATTACGGCTGGCGATCCTTCGTTCGCGGCGACGCTGAAGTTTGTTTTGGCGATGGCTGCGGCAGGAGCTGATGTCATCGAGCTTGGCGTGCCTTTTAGTGATCCGCTGGCGGACGGTCCGACGATCCAGCGTGCTTCCGAACGGGCGCTGAAAAATGGTGCAACGCTTGTGCGTGTGATCGACCTCGTTCGTGAAATTCGCAGGGCAAATTCTCTTGCGAGCGAAGTTCCCATCGTTCTGTTCAGCTACTACAACCCGGTTTTCCAAATGGGTCTCGAAAAATTCGCTGCGGCGGCTTCTGCTGCAGGAGCCGACGGCGTGCTCATCACCGATCTCACGCCGGAAGAATCGGAAGAGTATCGCTGCACTCTCGCTGCTCATCATCTCGATACCGTTTTTCTTGGTGCGCCTACTTCCACCGCCGAACGGCTGGAGAAAATTGCGGCGTGTTCTTCCGGATTTCTGTACCTGATTTCGCGCACAGGAGTCACCGGAGCAAAAGATGCTCTGCCAGATGATCTGCCTGCGCTGCTGCGCCGCGCGCGGCGTGTGACACAACTTCCGATCGCTGTCGGCTTCGGCATTTCGCTGCCCGGCCATGTTTCCGTTCTTGGCGGACTCGCGGACGCTGCAGTGGTCGGCTCCGCGCTTGTTTCTGAAATCGAGAAGGCCACAACCGCAAATCCAAATGCAGCTGGAATCGATGCCGCCGCCGCAGCGCTCACTGATCGCATCGGCTCTCTGAAGGACGCTGGACGCAGCGGACTGTCGCGCCGCGGGGCCACAGCGAATCGGGGTGAGGTTGCCACATGAGCCTTGCCGATTGGCGCCGCCGCATTGATGAAATCGACCGCAAGCTGGTCGAGTTGTTGAACGAACGATCGAAGTGCGCACTGGAAATCGGGAAGTTGAAGCAGCAGGCGAATTTGCCTCTTTATCAGCCGGACCGTGAAAGGGAAGTGCTTGAAAACGCGGAGCACAATAACGGCGGACCGCTCACGGACGCAGCGATTCGCCGTTTGTTCGAGCGCATCATCGACGAAGCGCGTTCCGCGGAGCGCATCGCCATGCACAAAGACTCTGACGGAAAAGCCGATGCGAAGGGCGGCAGCAGTGATTCTTGAATTTAATGTGCGCTGCGCACTTGTTTTTTTCGTGCGCCAAAATATTTCTGCCAAAGAATCAGCACTCAGTCGAAAGGGAACTGCGTACTCCCCATGGTAATCGTTATGCAAGAGGGCGCTTCGGATGCCCAGATTCAAAACGTAATTGACAAGCTCATCGCCCACGGCTTTGACGTGCACCGTTCCACGGGAGCTTCACACACCGTGCTTGGCGCAGTGGGCGTGCACCGCGATTTCGACCATCGCGATTTTGAATTGCTGGAAGGCGTGCGCGAAGTCATGCGCATTACGCAGCCGTTCAAACTCGCAAGCAGGCAGTTCAAGCCGGAAGGCACGATTATCGACCTTGGACGCGGCGTAAAAATCGGCGGGCCCGAAGTTGTGGTCGCTGCCGGACCGTGTTCGGTGGAATCGCGCGAACAGATTCACGCCATCGCAGAGGACGTGGCGAAAGCCGGCGCAAAAATTCTGCGCGCGGGAGCGTTCAAGCCGCGTACTTCGCCGTACGCGTTTCAGGGAATGGGCGAACCAGGTTTGAAACTGATGCGCGAAGCAGCCGATAAATTCGGACTGTTCACCGTCAGCGAAGTGATGGACCCGTCGCAAGTCGAAATGATGGGCCGCTACGTTGACATCTACCAGGTTGGCGCACGCAACATGCAGAACTACCACCTTCTGCGCGCGCTCGGCGAAGTGCGCAAGCCGGTGCTGCTGAAGCGCGGAATGTCCGCGACGATGGAGGAGCTGCTGCTCAGCGCCGAATATATTCTGGCGGGCGGAAACTACAACGTGATTTTGTGCGAGCGTGGAATCAGAACTTTTGAAACGTACACGCGCAACACTTTTGATCTGGCCGCGATTCCGGTGATCCAGAAGCTTTCGCATTTGCCGATGTGGGCCGATCCCTCGCACGGAACGGGACGCCGCGACAAAGTTCCACCGATGGCGCGTGCCGCCGTTGCTGCAGGCGCAGATGGATTGTTGATTGAAGTCCACAACGATCCCGAGCATGCGCTTTCCGATGGCGCACAGTCGCTCGAGCCGCCCGCGTTCACTCGACTCATGGCCGAGCTGCGGATTATTGCTCCTGCGATCGGCCGGCGCATTGCCTGACTCATCTTCATGACTACACATCTCATTCGTCGTGTGACGATTCTTGGAACCGGGCTGATTGGTGGTTCATTCGCGCTGGCGCTGCGCAAAAATCTTCAAGACATTCATATTTCCGGGTGGGACCGCCCGGAGGTGGTGCGCGAACCGCAAGTACGCCGCGCCTTCGATGAAACTCTTTCCGGAAATTTGCGGCTTGCACTTGAAAGGGCAGATCTGATTTACATCGCACTGCCCATTGCCGTGACCCTGGATGTTGTTCGCGAGATTGCGGGCCACGCGCCAGCGTCTGCCTTGGTGACTGACGCCTGCAGCACCAAACAGCGAATCATGGAAGAAGCGGCGCAGCATTTTCAGGGAACAGCCGGTAGCGCGATATTCTTAGGCGGGCACCCGATGGCGGGCAAGGAACTTTCCGGAATTGCCGCGGCGGATGAAGAGCTCTTCCGAGGACACACGTATGCGCTGATTGCAGAGGGCGACGCGATCGCCACTCCCACCGCCAGCGAACCGCGCATTGCGGCGTTCGTGAAAATCCTG
>QHYO01000338.1 GCA_003224135.1 Acidobacteriota bacterium
CCGTGCGCGAGTAGGTCCACGGCTATGCAGCGCCGCATGTCGGATAAATCCGCCAGCTGATGACGCCACAGATAGCCGTTCAGCAAAACACCATGCACGAACAACGCGACTGGTCCCGTGCCCTGCTCCGCGTAGCTGATACGGCCCGAAGCGGTCTGCACGCTACGCTGAATCGGTGATGGTTTCTTTTCGTTCATAGCTGATACCCCCGATAATTTTTTGGACGCAATTACTGGCGCGTCCGAATTTGGACGGGCCAGAACCGACGCGCTCAGATAAGTCCCGACGATCAGAGCTCCGACCATCAATATCGCGACGGGTCGCGCACTCGGCTGCTGCTTGTCAGGAACGTCTATGGCTGCTTTGTTTCCCTTCATGATGTACCTCTTCCTCGACGCTACCGCGGAAACGTGCGCTTCCTGCAACTTTCATGCGCAGTCGTCACAACACACTTCAACCGTCTTGCCGCCGATTTTGACTTTGATGGAATTCTCACCCAGCTTGCAGTCGCAAGCTGCACAAGTCGTTTCAACCATGGCATCGCTCTCCAATACCCGAAGTCCGGGCGCGAGAGCAGTAGGCCATGTGGAAGAAATGGCCGCTGTCAGAATCTTTAGCGATTTGCTGGAGGGAGTCTAACGACGCAGCGCCGACTGCCTGAACTCCGAGGGCGAGCGGCCGTAAGCCTCGCGGAAGGCAGAGCTGAAATGACTGTGGCTAGAGAATCCGAGGTCGAGGCCCAGAGTGGTGAGGTCATCGTATTGCGCAAGGAGATCCAACGCCCGGGCCAATCGTAGCCGCAACTGGTAGCGATACAAGGGCAAGCCCTCCACTTGTTGGAAAACTTGCGTGAGATAAACGGGAGAGCAGCGCACTTCGGCCGCGATGTCGGCCAACGTCCAGCGCCGAGCCAAATCGCTCGTCAGCACGAGCTTTGCCCGATCCACTAGCAGCTGCCGTCCGACACTGGCGCCCGCTGCGTGCGTAGTGCGCAGCCCGAGCGCCCTCTGCGCCAGGGTCAAGGCTAGGCTTTCTGCTTCCAAAGTTTCCGCAATGTTCTGACGCAGGCTATGCCGCACCAGCGCCACGAGCGCCTGCGCCCGCGCATCAATCCGCAGGCGCTGCCGCCGAAATGCCAGCTTCGCGCTGTTACGCAAAAAAGTACGCGGCGCTAGTTGACGAAGCTGCGGTTCACTAATGGCCAAGGACAGACTGGCATCGCCACCTGGCACGGGATGGCTAACCCGATACCCTTCGGCGGCGTTGAAAAAAAGCACCTGGTTCGCCTCGGCTACGGCCTGGTCATTCCCAAGATGGCGCACATAGACGCCGCGATACGGAAAGACCATTTCTGTCGTGGTCGCAAACTCTTCCGTACTCTGGTGCTGGCGGCTGCCTCGGCAGGACACGTCGCGAATCGTAACCGTCGGAGTTTTCAGCAGAGATTGAACGGCAAATTCAGACATTGGTTTTACTTTCGTTCGTCAGGCCTGTGCAAAAGTGTAGCACTCATCACTCAAAGACCGCGCTGGCGGAACAAAACAATCGAATGAACTGAGCGAGCATGGATACGGCCAGCAGCGGAACGCGCATCCATCAGCGAGCGGTCCCATGACGCCTGCAACGCACCAGCATTGTCCAGTCTTCTTCCCGTTCTCGCAGCTGCTGTTTGAAGCCGATTGATTGGCTTCTAGAGACGGTCGTATATAACGACGAAGAGGATCAGCATAGAGAGCGACAACAAATAGAATGTCCGATGTCGACTCCCACTGAACAGGACCAGGAGCAGATTTGACAAGAGAGCCAAGATACCCCAGATAGGCATCCGCTTATCGCCGGAAAGACGGATAAATCCCATGACCTCCGTTGAGGTGGCTTGCGGAGCCAATCTGAGACCGGGACGGCCCACGGTCAAGGAGAACATGTCGGTGCCAAAGATCACGGCGGTACTCATAAGACCCGCTAGAGACGCCGGCCACATCGATGGTTCATTGTCCGTCCGCCTTTCTTACAGTCGCGGCCCCAAGCTGCTGGAACACTTCGAGTAGGTTGAGTTCGTCCCAATGTTCTGCGAACTTCCCATCCTTAACACGCCAGATGTCGATGCTCCGCAGCTGCACCTGTGCACTATTCGGCCGGTAGCCCATAAATGGGTTCGTAAAGGTTCCGTTGTACGTGAAGCGGGCGCTGATGCGGTCGCCCTCTTCGATTACTTCCTCCATCACGACTTTAGTATCGGGAAATGCGTCAAGGTAGTGCCGAAAGAATGCTTTGACGCCGGCTGGTCCCGGCTGCACGTGCGGGTTGTGATTGTCGTACGCAGGGTGGATGAACTCATCGAAGAGTTCGACGCGTTTCTCGTTCAGCGCTTGTGCGAAGAGCCGTGGGAGATGCTTGTTACTCATGAAATCCTCCATGACTCCGAGTTTGTGATGTACACTGTCAGGTGTCAAGGTACTGCCATATTTGTCAGTGTAGAGGAAGAAATGCCAGTATCCAAAAAGGAAATCTCTGAGTGTCCGGTAGACGCGATGATGCGCGTCATGGATGGCCGTTGGAAGGGCACGATTCTGTGGCGTCTGCAAGCTGGACCGAGACGGACGAGCGAACTGAAGCGTTCCATTCCCGGCATTACGGAGCGCATGCTGATCCGGCATCTTCAGGAACTTGTCGCCGATGGCATCCTCAAGAGAGACGACAAGAGAACGATTCCGCCATGCGTTTACTATTCACTCTCCCCGTACGGAAGGACGCTCGGCCCAGTCGTCCAAATGATGTGTAACTGGGGACGTTCTCACTTGAAGCGTCTCTCACCAAGACGGTGATTATCGCTGGGGCTTGCGCCAGGTAATCTCAAAGTAGAGTGTCTCCATTCATGCTGATAAAGACCTCCCAAGAGATGAAGATGCTCAGTGTGTCCAAGATGTGGAAGCCCCTTCGACTGTCAATTCTTCCACATCCAACGAGTCTTCGTCCTCTGGCTGTCGACCTGTTGAGTCCACAGCACTTATCGGGTGATTGGTGAAACTTTCAGCGTTGCTTGCTGCATTTTGTCGCAGCGACCGGAGCAGCCTTCTTTTCCGGAAACCTTCGCGCCTCTCCGGCATCCAATCTCGCAAACATGCCGTACCATTCAAAAGGGAAGCAACCACACGCACGCGTAAGTGGTTCTAAATACACAATATGTTGATTAAGCTAGCATCGGTACTCGCACTCGCGGACAGCACCCGGAAAGAAGCCTATTTCAATCGCCGCAGCTTTTTGCGCGGCTTGGGGATCGCCGGAGCGGCCACGGTAGTCGGTGAACGCTTCTCCTCCCTACTTTCACCCTCCACAACCGCGTTCGCCGGCACCAAACTCACCACTATCAAAAGTAACTACCGTGTGGACGAAAAAATCTCCTCAGAAAATGACGTCACCCACTACAACAATTTTTACGAATTTGGTTCCGACAAAGGCGATCCCGCAAAGAACGCGCAAAATTTCCGAACTTCACCCTGGGTCGTTTCCGTTGAAGGCGAAGTCAAAACTCCACGCAAATTTTCCATGGATGAGATCTTAACGCTCGCGCCCCTTGAGGAACGCATCTACCGGCACCGCTGCGTGGAGCGTTGGTCGATTGTGGTTCCCTGGATTGGCTACTCTCTCAGCACCGTTCTTAAGCTTGTCGAGCCCTCTCCCAAGGCAAAGTATGTAGCCTTCGAGAGCTTCTACGATCCGAAACAGATGCCGCAAGCAAGATATACCGGCCTCGCCTATCCATACGTCGAAGGCTTGCGCCTTGATGAAGCGATGCATCCCCTGGCGCTTCTTTGCGTAGGCATGTATGGGGAAACGCTTCCCAATCAGGACGGCGCGCCGGTGCGCATGGTGATTCCCTGGAAGTACGGCTACAAGAGCATCAAGTCCATCGTGAAGATCCGTCTGCAATCCTCCGAACCGCCTACCTCTTGGAATCGCCAGGCCCCCAACGAATACGGCTTCTATTCCAATGTGAATCCTAACGTTGACCATCCTCGCTGGAGTCAGGCAACCGAACGGCGTCTTGGCGAAATTTACATGCACAAGACTCTGATGTTCAACGGTTACTCAGATCAGGTTGCTTCCCTCTACTCTGGCATGGACCTGAAGAAATTCCACTGATGCTCCTCGCCGTTCGAAAGTTTCTTGCCAGCAAATGGGCGAAAGTCTTCGTCTTTCTTTTGTCTTTGGTTCCGCTCCTTTTACTCGTGTGGCGCGGTTTCCGCGGCGACCTCACTGCAAATCCTGTTGAGTTTCTGCAGCATCAAACCGGCGATTGGACGCTTCGCTTTCTCATCTTCACGCTTTGCATTACGCCGTTCCGCAAACTTTTGAATCTGCCGGAAGTCATCCGTTTCCGCCGTATGTTGGGCCTTTTCGCCTTTTTCTATGTCTGCCTTCACTTCTTGACGTACCTGGGTCCCGATCAATCTTTCAACGTCGCGGGAATGTTGAAGGACGTCGCAAAACGGCCCTTCGTCACTGTCGGCTTCGCGGCTTTCGTTCTTTTGATTCCTATGGCGATTACGTCAACCGCAGGCTGGATACGCCGTCTCGGCGGCAAGCGCTGGCAGGCCCTTCATCGCAGCATCTACATTTGCGCGATTCTAGGCGTCATCCACTACTACTGGCTGGTCAAATCCGATATTCGCAAGCCCTTGTTTTACGGAATGCTGGTCGGAATTTTGCTCATTTGGCGACTGGCCGCTTGGTTCGGCAAGCCCAAAGCGCCGGCAGTTGCGCACTCGGTCCCTGTGCGCCCTTCATGACCCTTGGTTTTCTCGGTTTCGCGCGCGTGTTTAGTGCATTTTTATTGAACGATGGGCGCGCCGTTCGGCGGAGAAGCCTGTTCCGCAAATTCCAGCCCCCAGAAGCGCGGTGCCGGAGTCAAAAATTCAATTCCTACTCGCTGTCCCTGGTCGCACAATTCGCCCAGAAACACGATCCGGCACTCGATTTCCTCTAGCGTCTCCGGATTCGTGATCACCAGCAATTCGCCGTCGTCCACTTCATGTTTCAGCATCAACAGGCCGCCGTGTACGCTTACCACCAGCGTTTCGCAGGTTTCGCGGAACTTCTTGCCGTTGTGCGCGCGTCCCTGCGCTTGCATCTTCAGCTTGCGAAAAACCCGTGCACTGCGCCGTGGGGCGGTGAATTCAACCGTAGTGCTCATGATCCCATCTTCTGCGCCGCCGCAGGCCCCGTCAATCGTCCTTGCGCCCAGTTGTTTCGCATGAGGAACGAGGTGTCCAGCATCACTTGTTCTTTGCCTGAACACGGTCTTACAATCAAACATGGCGGTGCGGTGGCTCATCTTTCCGTCATTTTCTTCCCCGGCCGCAAACTTTTTTAATCTGAATTGCGTATTAATCTCTGAAAGGACTCATACGTTTGCCCGTCCCCATGACCTTGGCCGAATTCATCGACTCACGTCGCGATCAGAATCTTGCTGAATTGAACGAGTTTCTTCGAAGCCCGACATCGAGCGCGCCGCCCGCTGGGTCGCCGATAATTTGCGTTCAGCGGGATTTCAATCGATTGAAATCGTTCCCACTGCCCTGCATCCCCTGGTCTATGCCGAGTCGCTCAACGCCCCTGGCAAGCCAACCATCCTTTTCTACGGCCATTATGATGTTCAGCCTGCGGAGCCTCTTCACCTCTGGACCACCCCTGCTTTCGAACCCACGGTCCGCAACGGAAACATCTATGCCCGCGGAACTGCTGACGACAAAGGACAAGTACATATCCACCTGAAGGCGCTGCAGGCCCTGCACCAGATAGGTGGTGAATTCCCCATCAACATCAAGATTCTGATCGAAGGTGAAGAAGAAGTCGGCAGCGTCAGCCTCTGGAATTTCGTTCAAAAAAATAAGGAAAAACTCAAGGCCGATGCGCTGGTCGTTTCCGATACCTCAATGCTCGGCAAGGGCGTGCCTTCAATCACCTACGGGTTGCGCGGATTGAATTACTACCAGATCGAACTGACCGGTCCAAGGCGTGACTTGCACTCCGGCGTCTATGGCGGCGCCGTTCCTAATCCGCTTGCGGCTCTGGCTGAGCTGTTTGCAAAACTTCACGACAAAAATTTTCGCGTGACCGTTCCCGGCTTCTACGACAACGTCAAGCAACTTTCCAAAGCCGAACGCAAGGCGCTCAATGCGCTGCCCTGGAGCCGCAAAACTTTTCAGGAAGCGGTCGGCGCACCCGGCTACTGCGGTGAAAAAGGGTTCACCACGGTCGAGCAACTCTGGATCAGACCAACCCTTGAACTCAATGGCCTCTGGGGCGGCTACCAGGGCGAAGGTGCCAAGACGGTCATTCCATCAAGAGCTTACGCCAAATTTTCTACGCGCCTCGTCCCCGGACAGGACCCGCAACGCATTGCCAAGCTCGTCGAAAAACATGTTCGCAAGCTGTTACCGAAAACGGTGACGTGCAAATTTGAAGTGCTCAGTACTGGCAAGCCGTGGTCCGCTCCCTACCACGCGCCCATTTTTCAGCGCGCGCAAGCTGCGCTGCAGAAGGGCTTCAACCAGAAGGCGGTCTTCATCCGCGAAGGCGGCTCCATTCCTTTCGTCACGCAGATGTACGATACCTTCGAAGTGCCCTGCGTTTTGATCGGCTTCGGTCTGCCCGATGAGAACGCTCACGCGCCCGACGAGCATCTTTACCTCGAGAATTATTTCAGCGGCATCAAAGCCATCGCGCACTTCTATCAGGATCTAGCCACCCTCTAGCTTTCAGTAGCGCCGCCGTCCCGCTTACTCTTCGAGCGGCGGCTCTACGCCATTTCTGATTTTGTAGTGGCCGCCTGTCTGCCGCAGGCAGGGCCTTCAGCCGGTGCTTTTACGCAGCACGGCGAACACCTTCTGCCTGCCCGGCTCTTTGCCGAGAAAAGGGCGTTTTCTGCCTCAATCTGATTTCGCCCGCTCAATCCGAAACAGGTAGCTTCCGGCCGAAGTGCTTCGCGCGTGCACGTATTCCACTTCCTCCGGTGCAAAGATCTCTTGCAGCGCTTTGTCCTCACCGCCTCCGTGGACAAATCTCTCCGCCATCCGTGCTCGATTCGCCCCAAACGCTTCAAACGTTAACGGCTGTCCATGATACTCAGCCGGAACGAACTGCGTCCGGAGTAAATGTGGCATCCCCGAGCGGCGCGTACGCAATGGCCCCGGAGTTTTCGCAAGGCGAGGAATCTGCGGCACTTCTTCCCGCTTCACATACCCAAGATCGAACATCATTTTCAGCGTTTGTTCCGTTTCTCGTTCGCGTGTCGCTGAAAGCGGAATGTTGTGCGTGTAGGCCTACGGCGCAATTGAAATGGTTTTCCGGCACCGTGTAGAAGGACTCTCCTGCCGCAGCCAACCTCCAGAAACTACAACCTGAAGGCTCCGTGCCTCTAAACTCTTCTAATCCCGCGGGCGCCGCGTCAAGAAATCCCACCGCTACCGCTCGTCTCGGCAGCTTTATTGCCCCGGAAATTCTTTGTTCCAACTCTTTCCATGAAGTTCCGCTTGCCATTGGTAGTTCTCCACGTTTGTTTGCGCTTCCAGAAGCTCAAAAAGAATAGCACGCTGTTCTAATTGCTGGGGTTAGCCGTCAAAAAGCCGCACAAATGGCCGCGATTTCCACATCTGCTCGCAAAAAAGTGCATTTTTACTGCATTTTTTGACCAATGGCTCTTGCGTTCCCTTACCACGTTCGCTATAGTCGCCCACGGCTCGGGTTTTTTCGCCGAAGTTCGGGTAGACGGAAAAATTTTGCAGCCCGCCCGGGTTTCTCGGGACGGAAAGAAATCTACAGGAGGATAGGCAAACTAGATGGCAGCTAAGCCACTCAGCAAGACCAAAATCGTTTCGCACATCGCCGAAAAACTCGGCACACCGAAGAAGCAGGCGGCTCTCTTTTTTGAAGAGTTGCACAAGCTCGCGGTGAAAGAAGCAAAGGGTTCCGCGGGCAAGTTCGTCATTCCGGGAATCGGCCGCGTTGTGAAGGCGCACCGCAAGGCGCGCATGGGCCGCAATCCCCAGACCGGCGAAGCAATCAAGATCAAGGCCAAGACTGTCGTGCGCCTGCGCCCGGCAAAGGCTCTGAAAGATGCGATTCTGAAGTAACCTTCTGATGTAGCTTTTCTGAGATAACGCCGGCTTCCGTAAGGGAGCCGATCAGAAAAGCGGGCCAGAAAAATTTGCCCCCGAAGTCTTTTGAGCTTCGGGGGCTTTTTCTCTTTCGCGAAAATCTGCTTACAGTGTCTTCACGTAGGCGATTACGTCTTTGATTTGATTGTCGTCGATCACGTCCTTAAAAGGAGGCATGAGCGAATCGCCGTTTTCAATCCACGTTTTCAGTGATTCGTCGGTCACTTTGTTGTTGTTCACGGTGAACGTGCCGCGCTTTCCGATCCCCTTCAATCCCGGCCCGATTTTTTTCGCGTCGCTCGTATCGTAGTGGCAGGTGGAACACTTTTGTTGAAACACTTCTTTGCCTCGCGCCACCGCTGCGGCGTCCTTGCCTGCTGGTGCGGCCTTTTTTGTTGATTTTGTCTGCGCGAGGCCCGCGCCGGCAATGGCGAGTGAAATGCCAAGAACAGCGATACCGAGCGTTGCGCCAGAGTTAGCAAGGATACGGTTCACGATTTCTCTCCTGTAAGACATGCGGTCAGTTTCTCGCGTACTCTACAACTAGGGTTTGTAAGTACCAACCCTGAAACCCTCAGCTCAGGGTCCGTCAGCAAGTACCAAACCCTCGAACCCTTTTATTCTCTCTATTTGATGCGGGAAATTGCAATCTTTCTGCATTGATTCGCACATTTCCTGCTCCATGCTTACCTGTACTCCCGTCAGGAAGGACAGGTGAGCTTTCGGAACGTTTGGGACTTCCGTACCGTAGGCAGCATGCGTCCCGAGTGGTAACAATGGGCCATGGATCAGGAGACCCTTACGCACGCATGGGAAGTTCTGCAGGACGCCTATCAAGCGCAGATGGAGGGCGACTACGATCGCGCAGTCGAGCTCTATCACTCATCGCTGGAGCTGCATCCCACGGCTGAAGCGCACACCTTTCTCGGCTGGACATATCACTTCCAGGGCAGACTCGAAGATGCCATCGCGGAGTGCCGGCGCGCCATCGAAATCGATCCTGACTTTGGCAATCCCTACAACGACATCGGCGCGTACATGATCGAGCAGGGCAACTTCGATCAGGCAATTCCGTGGCTGCAGCAGGCAATTGAGGCCAAGCGTTACGAGCCGCGCCATTTTCCCCACTACAATCTGGGCCGCGCGTACCTCGGAAAAGAGATGTACTCGCAAGCCATGCGCTGCTTCCAGGAAGCCCTCGAAATCGAGCCACGTTATGCACTCGCGCGCCAGGCTCTCGAATCTCTCCGCCGCATGCTGAACTAAGACAAGTATTCAGTCGCCAGTTGTCAGTTCTCGGCAAAACCTTCTCTAACTAGCTGCACTCTTCAAAAGAAGAATTCTTCGTCATGATGCGGAGGCCTCGCTTGGTTTTACGATTCGGTCGTAGAGCCACAATAGCAGGGTGGTGAAGAGGCCGATGGCTGTGAGAGCCCACCAGAAGAGTTGTGGCTGGTGGTGAACTTCACCGAAGTAGTGGAGCAGAGCGCCGCCGATGCGGCCGGCGAGAAACGCGCCGATACCGAGAGGGAAGAAGGCGAAGCCCATGTAGGTGCCTTGCTGGCCTGATGGAGCGAGACGGGAAATGTAATCGTAGTAGCGCGGTTGTTGCGTGAGTTCGCCCAGCGCGATTACGACGAGTGTGGTATAGGCTGCAGCGACCGTTGGATGGATCGCGAGGATTGCGAAGGCGATCATGGCGATGAAGGTGCCAAGAATGACCGCGCGGAATGCGGCCATTTTTTGCGTCAGCACGCTGATCACGACTGTCAGAGCGATTACGATTGCCGGACCGGTGGCAAGCATGCGTTCTGTGTCCGCTTTGCCGTCGATGTAGTCGTGCACATAAATCGGAAGGGTGATGAATTCCTGCCAGTAGACGATCCAGAAGCCCGAAAAAATAAGCAGGAATAGCATGAACTTTGGATTTGTGAGCACTTTCCAGAAGTTGCGTAAGGTCTCCGCGGCGGAAGCGGCTTGATTCGAGGTTTCTTTGCGAGGCTCCTTGAAAAAGAGCAGCACGCCAAAGAACATGGCAAAGACACTGAGAGCCGCGACGCGAAAAACATTTTCGACGCTCAAGTGTTTGTGCACCCAGGAAGCCATGAGCGGCCCGCAAAATCCGCCAATATTCACCAGAGTGTAGTAGATCGAATATCCGATCGAGCGCACGTTTGCGTGCGACGAACGCGCGGTAGTGCCGACGACGCATGGTTTGACGAGCGCGACGCCGAGTGCCGGAAGCATCAGTACTACGGTGACGAGTACAACCAGTGGAACCGCGTTGCGGACTGGAGCGAGCCACGGCGCGCCGATGGAGCCCAGCAGAAAATACGACCCGGACAAAATCAGATAGGCAAGCGAGAGCGCACGGCGGAAGCCAAGGCGATCCGCGATGGCACCGCCGAAAATTGCGAGAAACCACACCAGTCCTCCGAAAAGACCGGCGAGATCGGCGGCGCGTTCGGTGGGAAAGCTCAACGCTTCGTGCAGATAACGCGCCAAGGAAGCGAAGGCGGCGTAGTAGGAAAGGCGCTCAAAAAGTTCGCTAATGTTGGCGACCCAGAAGGGGCGCTCAAAGCCGGTGCGAACGTCTTCGAAGCGCTGGCTAAAGCTCATGAACCCTCCCGGCTTGGCTCATGAAGCCTGCTTGGCTTACCCATGAAACCTCCGTGGCAAAGTGTGCGGCGGGATGATAGCAGACGAAGGGTGAACTGAGCTGCTTTCTGAGGGGGTGTGTACCCCCGGTGTTTTTCCTTGCAGTGGCAAATACAGGACTTGCGGGGTCCCGAGATTTCTTTGGTGTTCAGGGGCAGGTCGAAGGGTTTTGCGTTTCCGTAAGTCGCGCCAGCCAGCATTCTACTTTGTGCTTATTCTCGACACCGGGAACTGTTAAGTAGTCGCGCAGTTCGTTTTCAGCGGCGTCTAGAGCACCACGCCGAAGCAGAATTTCGGCGAGAAGCAGTATGGCGACGGGAAACTCTTCCTTGGTCTCCCGGAACAATTCCATGGCTTCAGAAGGGTTGCGTTTTTCCGCAGCCAGAATGCAGCCAAGCATATAGCGCGAGGTGGGCAGGTTGGGATGGAGATCTAGCGCTCGGCGTGCCGCAGCTTCCGCATCTGGATAACGCTGGAGAAGAAAAAAGGCGACGCTCAGATTGTTAATGGGCTCCACGACGCGCGGGTCAATCGCGATCGCTTTCTGAAACTCCAGTGAAGCTTTTTGGTATTCGTGAAGCGCGATGTAGCGGGCTCCGAGGGTGTTGTGCGCCTCTAAATAGTCAGGATAGATGGCCAAGGCTCGTTCGAGGTGCCGCGCGGAAGCGGGGACGTCATTCGACCGTAGTGCGGACTGTGAGCGCTGGAGTTCCTTGACGGCTTTGGGCGGGATGAGTAATTCGCGCGCCGGAACGGTTTCCCCAAGCCGTGGCACGAGCGATTGAGTATTCGAAACGAGAGGATGAGGGGGCGGTTCGGACTGCGCGCAAAGACTTGAAGTCAGAATCAACTGCAGGGCCAATACCCGTGGTCTCATAACATTCTCCGGTTGCGACGCAGGAGCAATTGCGCTGGCGGTTGCGTATGAAAATCGGAGCTGACTAAAATGAGACGGGGTTAAATGAAGAGCACGACCCGCAAGGGTAGCGCTTCTCCTGGAGATCGCATTGCTCCGGCGGCCAAGCTAGAAGCGAGGCGATCTGTTTAACCCCTTCCCGATTCAGTCTCTTGGAGATATGACGCGTTACGGCGCTGTTTTGTCTGGCCGCATGCGTTTTTCCTCTGATCTTTAATTGCTCCTTCGCCGCGAGCTTTTGATTTCCTGTAGAGATACGTTTAAAGAGGGCGAAAGTTTCCTGGAAAAATTCACTCCGCGCAAGATGCGGGAGAATTCATCGAATCGCATACGTTGGCCAAGGCATCAGGCACGGGCGGCGTCGAGACTGCGCGTTTTTTCACTCACGAAATATGCTGCACCACAAGATATCAGTCCTGGATGCCCATTTTGCGTTTGACTTCTGCAAAACGAGGATCGCATTGATTGTGCGAATCGCAAAAATGTTCTTGGAGGGTGGTAGACCAGGATCGCAACCTGGTCTGCCATCCTTGTTATCCGCAGTGAGCTAACCGCTTCGGTGTTGCACTCCCTTCGCCCACGAGACAGTAGTTTCGGCCAGTCCATGTAACGCGTCTGCGTCAGTTTTTCCGGAACTCTTCAAGACGTGGAAGGAATGATCTGCGGTTTCGATGACGTGCAGCGTGGCTCGCGCTCCTAACTTTGTACAGACTGGACGCAACAACTCGAGATCGGCTAGGGTGTCGCGCGTTCCTTGCAGGAACAGCATCGGAATGGTGACTTTCGCGAGGTGGTCCGCGCGTTTTGTTCCGGGGCGGTTGGGCGGGTGAAGCGGAAAGCCAAAGAAGACCAAGCCTTCGACGCCATCGAGGGGATGCTGAGCAGCTGCATGCGAAGTCATTCGGCCGCCCATGGATTTGCCTCCTGCCAATAAGGGCAAATCGGGAGCGGCTTGTCTTGCTGCCTGCACGGCGGCCACTACCGTTGCAGTCAGTACTGCGGGCGGATCGGGAACGCGCCGTCGTTGCTCCATGTACGGGAACTGGTATCGGAAAGTCGCGATGCCGACGGCAGCCAAGTCGGCTGATAGTTTTTCCATAAATGGGTGAGTCATTCCTGCGCCCGCCCCATGCGCGAGTAACAGTAGCCATCGCGCGTCCTTCGGCCGCGCCAGTAGGGCAGAGACCTCGCCCCCACCCTCGACGACAAATCGCAACTGTTCGTTCGTTGGCATTTCGCCACAATTTTAGCAGAGCCCGCTGGTGGTTCGCTTTCTATTCGGGGTGCCCGGAACAAAAACGGAAAACCGAAAAGTACTCTAAGGAAGCGGACGCAATCTGTGTAAATTAGTCAGGGGTGGCTTGGGCGACTCGAATGGGGGAAGAGTGAGGGTGCGCGCTGGAAGGTTGGTGGGACTGCTGGGGGCGGCAACCTTTGCTGCTGGGTTAAACGCTTGGTGCGACGAAAAGCCGACAGAGAAAGAATTGGCAGCGATCACGGAGCGGGGGCGGGCTCTGACGGAGTACGATGCGGCGGCGTGGCACGCGACGGATGCTTTACAAACGGCGAATCCGAATACGGCCGCGGGGCAGCACTATCTGGCGAAAAAGGAAAATGGCAGATGGACCGTGGTTTTTGGCGCGCTGACCGCGGACAAGACAAAATTCTTGGTCAGTTACGAGGTGACGCGGCTTGATAAGCCGAGCGAATTTGGAGTCAAAAAGAACGAAGCGGCGAAAGAAGACGAGGGATTTTATTTGTTCGCGGCCCGCGCGATGGAGCTGACGATCGCAGATTTTGGCCGAGCCACAAGGCCTTATAACGTTGCGGTGCTGCCGGCAAAGCAGACCGAAGGGAAAGATCAGCAAGGGCTGCTCTACGTGTACTTGTATCCGGCACAGACAAAGGTCGGGACTTATCCCTTGGGCGGCGATGTGCGTTATCTGGTTTCCGCTGACGGCGTGAAGATTCTCGCGAAGCGCCAGATGCACAAGGCGATTCTGGACGTCGCGCC